>NZ_JBHNYT010000009.1:0-156351 GCF_054960575.1 Pseudoalteromonas sp. PSi26
GATGATAGTGTAGCATTTGCTATGTGAAAGTAGGACATTACCAGGCTTCAAATTGTAGAAAGCCCGACTAGCGATAGTCGGGCTTTTTTACGTCTACAGAAAAGTAAAATTAAGCATTCCCTTCTCTAAAGCGTAGCGTCTCCAAAGCGAAGCGCCTCTTTGTGAACATTATTCTAGCTATCCAATACATTGAGCGATGAGAGTTCAGCATTGCACTGTGGCTCTCCACTGCTGTGGGCTCCACGACATTATCAGGCTTTAAATAAGCGAAACCCGTTACAGCAATGTGACGGGTTTTTTGCTGTTTGGGGTTTAGTAAATTCACTATCCCTATACTGAACAACTATTTCTTCATAGCTACCCGATAAATAACATAATTAGATGCACAGTGTTGCCCTAGTTAACTCCATATTTCTCAATTGTGCTAAATGCAGCAAGGTAATAACTTGTATGGTATTAAAAATAATGCGTCTGTTTTATATGCTCTAATTTATATTTCACACGTTCCTTATATCTCTCATCGACTCTTAATAGTTATTGATCTAAGCTAATTAAAAAATAATCTTGCGTACTACATTTCGAGATTATGTTTAATATAAAAATAACAAAGGCTTTAATATGGATAATTATCCTCAGGGTATTTTTTGTTGGTCAGAGCTTTGCACACATAATTGGAAAGAAGGTAAAGCCTTTTATACCTCTCTATTTAATTGGGATTGTGATGATCAGCCAATTGGCGATGGTATTTTTTACACTATGCTCCAGAAAGAGGGTGACGACATTGCCGCTATGTACGAAATGCCAAAAGAGCAAATTCAGGAGGGTGTTCCAAGCAGTTGGTTAACTTACATTGCTGTAGATGATGTAGATCATTGTGCAATTAAAGCGAAAGAGCTTGGGGCTAAAATAATTGCGGGTCCGCACAATGTTATGGATGCAGGTCGTATGCTGATGTTTACTGATCCGGGGGGAGCAACCGTTGCATTATGGCAAGGAAAAGATCATAAAGGATGTAAACGTTTATCAGAGCTATCAACGCCTTATTGGCATGAGTTAGCGACGCGAAATAGCAAAGTAACTAATGAGTTTTACTGTGCTTTACTAGGTTGGAAGAGCGAAGTGAAACCTATGGACAACATGGAATATACTTTATTTATGGTAGATGGTAAGCCGATTGCTGGAATGCTGGAAATGAGTAGCGAATGGCCTGATGATGTCCCACCTCATTGGATGATTTACTTTGCAGTTGACGACTGTGATTCTGCCCTTAATAAGGCGAAAAAGCTGGGAGCCCAAGTATGTGTACCTTCTACTACAGTACCAGACGTTGGCCGATTTGGTGTTCTTTGTGATCCTCAAGGTGCTGTTTTTTCGGTGATCCAAACGAAGGATTAAAGCGTTTACAATATGCTGATAAGTACATGAGAGAGTTGTCTTGCACTTAGCTACTTTGGTTATTGGCATTAACGTTTAATTTTTTGTTATTTTGTTATAATGCCAGTTATATAAATTATGCATGTTGAGTAGACCATGGAATTTGAACAAGATAGCAATTTAACGCTCCCGTTATTTTTATTAAACGAGTCCTTAAGTGAAAGGGATGTAGAGCAGCCTGATTTTGAAATATCAGTAGCGCTCGATGATGAGTTACTTGCTCAAATTTGCCAAAATCCCTCAGAAGACAGCAGCATAGCTATTACAATAACAAGTTATGAGCTGTTGATTACCGATCTTTCTTACAAATATATGTTAGAACAATCACACAACGCGCAAATAACTTTAAATCATGGCCCTCTATTGAGTGTTGTACTAAATACTGAGAATCAAGATGTATTTATATCTCCGCAAATGGATATGATGCCGACCTTTGATTTAGGTGATGAAGGCGAATGAATAAACTCATAGGCATCGTTACATTAGTTATTTTAAGTGGTTGTGCATACTTAGGTAATGCTCATTACAATGAGCTATTTGGCACTGAGCAGGCCCAGCAGCGTATCGTATCTCATACTACTGGCGAAGGGGCTAATTTTTTACAGAATGTGAAGCCGGTGCTCGATACTCGGTGTGTTGTGTGTCATGGTTGTTACGATGCACCTTGTCAGTTAAAGCTATCATCCCCTGAAGGAATAGATAGAGGGGTAAGCAAAGACCTTGTCTACGACGGAACTCGTTTACTTGCTACAAAGCCGAGTCGATTGTTATTTGATGCTACAACCACAGAGCAATGGCGAGAAAAGAACTTTACTCCTGTTTTAAATGAGCGAGTACAAACTGAGGAAGCTAACTTAGCTGGTAGCGTCTTGTTTAATAGTTTAGTACTGAAACAAAGCCATGAATTGCCTGCAAATGAAATATTAAATAATGAATTTGATTTTTCGCTGAGCCGCTCTCAAACCTGTGCCACTATGGGAGAATTTGATCAATTAGCGGGTGAGCAACCTCATGCTGGTATGCCTTATGGATTACCGGGCGTATCCCGTGATGAATTTAATCACTTGCAGAAGTGGCTCAAAGCAGGTGGTAAAATGGCGCATATTGACCCGCCAACAGAGTTTGAACTTGAGCAGGTAAAGCGTTGGGAAGCATTTTTAAACCAAGATGACTTAAAGTATCAGTTATCGGCTCGCTATATATACGAGCATTGGTTTTTAGCTCATATATATTTTGACCAAAAGACCCCAGATAACTTTTTTAAGCTTGTTCGCTCGAGCACGCCACCGGGTGAAAAAATAAAACTAATAAGCACTCGTCGACCTTATGACGACCCTAAGGTTAACCGTATTTACTACCGATTTTTGCATGATCGCAGCACTGTTTTATCTAAAACTCACTTACCGCTTAAGCTAAATGATGAAAAGTTGGCCCGTTTATACCAACAGTTCATTGCACCAGAGTATACGGTTAAAAGCATGCCAAGCTACCAGGCAGAGTCTGCATCTAATCCGTTTAAAACGTTTGAAGTGATCCCAATTAATTCTAAGTATCAGTTTATGCTTGATGAAGCTGAGTTGATTATTATGGGCTTTATTAAAGGGCCAGTTTGCCGTGGTCAAATTGCGTTAAATGTGATTAACGACCACTTTTGGGTTGCTTTTGCTGATCCAAAAAAAGTGGCAACCCCAGCGGTTGGACAAATGATAATGCAGCATGAAGACGCACTTGAATTACCAGCTGCAGAAGAAAGTAATGCGTTCCCAATTGCTAATTGGGTTAAATACTCAGCTCTGGAGCAAAAATATTTAAAAGCAAAGGTCAATTTAGCTAATGAGATGTTTAAAGGCGGTGAGCATTTAACAACAGATCTATTGTGGAAAGGAGATGGCCACAATAAAAATGCAGCGCTGACTATTTTTCGTCATTTTGACAGTGCCACCGTGGTGAAAGGTTTTATTGGCCAAGAGCCAAAAACAACTTGGATTTTAGATTATGCCTTATTTGAGCGCATACATTATTTACTGGTTGCAGGTTTTGATGTTTACGGCAATATTGGGCACCAGTTAGTTACGCGTTTATATATGGATTTTTTACGCTTAGAAGGAGAACAAAACTTCTTAGCATTATTACCAGAAAACAAACGAGATAAAATCAAAGACCAGTGGTATCGTAAATCACCACCAAGTCTTGCTGAGTTTTTTAAAAATAACCGTGAGTTTAGCCAGCCAAGCGGGGTAACTTATAAAACAAACACCCCTCAAAAAGAATTGTATGCACTAATGAAAGAGGCGCTAAGTCCAGTGCTAAGTGAGCACTACAATTATAAGCAAGTACCTAAACCGCTAAGTGCTATTAATGCTATGCCGGCTAAAGCAGTAAATTTATTACCTCAGTTATCGTTTTTATTAGTAAAGCAAGATGACGATAGCCATAAGGCTTATACGATTATTCATCACAATGCGCATTACAATATTTCGAGCTTGTTAAATGAAGACGGTCAACGAGCTTTTGAAGAAGACACTGCAACAATCGTCCCCGGTTTTATAGGTGACTACCCAGCTTCCATTTGGTATTTGAATAATAAACAACAGGTTGAGGCTTTTGCTGAACAGTTACCTATGATGCAAGTAGAAGCTGATTACGCAGCCTTAAAAACTAAATTTGGAATTAGACGCTCTCATCCACAGTTTTGGCAATACAGTGATATTTTACACGCTACAGCAAAAAAATACCGTGGTGTTGAATATGGCTTATTCGATTACAACCGTTTAGAAAATAGGTAGTAAATCCTCTTACATAGCCCAGCTTTGAGTTGGGCTTTTTTATATTTATAGATTAAGCATAAATATTGATATAATTGGACTAAACTTAAACCAAAAAGTTAGGCTAACTATGTTTGAAATTGTTGCAAATATTCGCCTACGTAATCGGTGGGCGTTAATCGCTATTGCGCTATTAATTAGTGTTTCTGTATCACTAATGCAGTACTTTTTTTCAGTACAAAAAAATGATGCAAACATTATTAACATTGCTGGTAAACAGCGAATGCTGTCGCAAAAAATTGCATGGCATGGTGATAAGTTATTAGCCTCGCAAGTACGTAGTACAGATCATCAGCAGTCTTTAGATGCATCGCTCAGCCTATTTAAAGCAAACCATCAATATTTATTGTCAAAAAACGATAATGGTCAATATAAATATCTCAGCCCTGAGCTTACCAAGTTATATATACAATCACCTATTGAGCTAGATTTGCGTGTGCAAAAATTTATCCAACAGGTCGAAGAGCTACTGTATAAACAAGAAAAAATAGACCCCAATGTGTTTTCTGTTAAGCACATGGAAGAATTACTAAAATATTTAGACCAAGCTGTTGGCTTATTTGAAAAAGAGTCTGTAAAAAAAGTAGCGTGGGTGTCTTCAGTCGAGTTACTTTTTTGGTTGTTAACTATGTTATTGCTTATTGGTGTATTACGCTTTGTGTTTATGCCGATGGAAAAGCAGGTCACTAAGGCTTTATCAAAGTATCAACAGCAAAAAGATTTTGCGCAGCAAGTGAGCAAAAATAAAGAGCACTTTATAGCTCGGGCAAGTCATGAATTTAGAACACCCCTACAAGGCTTTATCACCTCGATTGATTCATTAGAGGTTAGTAATAGCCAAAAATCGATTAAAACACAGGCCTCTTATTGCGCATCAAGAATAATAGCAATGCTTGACGAGCTACAAGATTTACAGGCGCTTAGTTTAGGTCGTTGGGCATTGAAACCGTCAAATGAAAACTTACTTCAGTCATTCAATAAAGTGCTTTTAGGGTATGAATTTGGTTACAGCCAAAAAGGCATTACCTTAGTTACAACTCTTGATTCGACACTTGATCAAGCTATAAAACTAGATCATCAACGCTTTCAGCAAGTGTTAGCTGAGTTAGTTGGCAACGCATTAAAGTTTACAGAAGAGGGGGCTGTTACTGTTAAGGCTTGTGTTAGCAATAAGCAATTAACAGTAACAATCACGGATACAGGTTCAGGATTAACCAAGCCAGTCAGCAGGTTAACTTTTAATTCATCTAATCAAAATAATCACTTTCAAGGGTTAAGAACAGGCCTTGCAAGGGTGCAGTATATTGTTGATGCTTTTGACGGGAATATTGTGTTTGAAAATACATCGCCAAATGGGGTGCGCGTTACGCTGAAAATGCCCGTTGAGATTGATGAAAATACACCTTCGTTAAGTGCGCTGTTACCTAAAAATCTGCATTGTTTAGTTGTTGAAGATAACCCCTTAAACATGCACATATTAACGCGTATTCTTTCACAACTTAACTACAGCTATGAATGTGCAGAAAACGGAAAGGTCGCTTGCGAGATGGCCACTAAAAACGAATACCAGGTTATTTTTATGGATTTAAATATGCCAATAATGGATGGCTTTGAGGCTATAAAAAAAATACGCATTTTTGACGCTAATACGCCTATTATTGTGGTTACCGCTAATACATCTACAGAGGATATGCAGTTAGTATATGAGTATGGTGCCAGTGGGCATATTCATAAACCAATTGGTAAGCAAGCAATTGTCGATGCGCTAGTTAATGTATGTATGAGCAGTGAAATAAATTAAAAATGTGTAAAATACACTGAATTACATAATTAGCCTTATGTTAACTTGGCAGTACAGTAAGTGCTATAATGTAGGCAAATCAACACTATTTGTAGTGCTAATTGATAAGGTTAAATTAGTACTGCAAGCATAGAAGCACCTTTACCCAGATGAAGTTATTGCTACCTGAGATACAATTTTTTTTAGGTTTTAGAACATTTTTTATATTTTTTATTAATACTTTCTATTGCGTAAATAATAATTTCGATCACAAGAAGTAAAGAAGCAATGATTAACCCACCACTTGGTTTAAAGTGTCCCTCTTGATAGTAATATATTCCACTTATAAAAAGCATTGAGAGAAAAAATAAAATCTCGAATTGAATACGTTTCATAATCCACCTAAATATTATTAGCTTACGCAGGGTAGCTATTTACGTAAGCTTTATTGGAGTTCTTAGTTTTAAAGACGAGTAACACTAAAACCTTTGTCTTTTAGCTGCTTAATTAAGCCATGCTGCTCTGGTAAGTGCAGTGCACCTACCGCAATAAATAGTTTTTCGTTACTTAAACGAGGGACAAGTTGCTCTACCCATTTGTTATTACGATTTATTAGCATGACTTGCTCGCTTATTTCACCGTAATTACTATCGTCAAAGCTCATATTGTAGTACTCGGTAAGCGTATCCATATCGCCATTTTTCCACGCGTTTACTAGCTTAATAAAATAAGTATTAATGTCGGCAAGCTGTTCAAAGGTTTCTTCAATCATTTCATTACTTAATAACCCCATACCATCAAACATTTGCAACTGCTGCTCGAGGGTTTCTAGTTCGCCAACCTTAATTTTGTGCTCTTTAGCGTAAGCAAGTACTTGCTTGTCTATACCGGTTTGATCAGAAAAGCCTGCATTTTGAAACTCAATTTGCATCATAGTCACCATTACAGCCCAAGGTTTGAAGTTGCTAAACATAGCAATATCAATCGATTTTTTTGCAAAGTAATTTTTGAGCTTATTGTAGTTTTGTTTTGATAGTTCTGTTTGTAATGTTTTGCCATTTTTAAGCATCATTAATGGCATAGAACGCTGTTGCATTTGAAATGGAGTCAGTTTGCTAATATCCACTTCTACAATAACGTGTTCGCTCTCATCAATTGCTTTGGTAATGTTTGATGGTAAGCCTTTCATGCTGGCGTCACCTACGTGTACGGTGCCAAATAAATACGAGCTAGTGCCATTTTTTTCTACTTTATATAAAGCCGGTGCCGCAACGCTATTAAAACTAAGTGCTGTAAATAGCACCATAATAAAAAAATGACTAATGCGAGGTATCGCTTTCATGGTTTGTCCTTCAAATCCTGTTGTTGAGTTAAACAAATATTAACCTAAATTTACCTATACAGCAGTGCTAAATTCAGTATTTATCAATCGTCTTTTGTGAGGATATTGGTACTAATATGTGCGCTCAGTGGAGTATTTATTCTATTTACGTTTTTTGATTTAGTACAGTTGCAAACCATGATTATTAAAACTATTCGGAAGGTCTAAACATTATCTGTATAAAAAAATTAATTTAATTTTTACTAAAACTCAAAAATTAATCAAACCATAAATGGGGAATATAAGAATAGTGAATTTCTATACTTTAAATTAAAACATAAAAATTCCTTTATGGTTGTATTTAGTGAATTTTAAAACCACTTAATTTGGTTTTTCGTGCTTTTTTTGAATTGAGTTTGGTGTTGACTTAAGCCGCTCAGCGCGGTACTAATACATAACAGAGCGAAAGATGAACTTTCGCAACAGATTATTTAAATTTGGTGTCAATTACATGCTTACAACTGCACTTAAACTAGTCCTGATTATTATCGTGGTGATTATTCCCGCGAGGGCTTTGTAGTGCTATAAACTTGAGCATTAAAAAGCCCTCCGCACTTAACAGTTCGGAGGGCTTTTTAGTTTTAAGGGTAAAAATTAATTAGGTTGTCACTGAAGAATGAGGATTTATTAATGACAGGCGCAGAACTCACAATCGACTTATTAGCCAAACACGGCGTAAAAGAGGTATTTGGCTACCCTGGTGGAGCCATTATGCCAATTTACGATGCGCTGTATGGTGCGCCAGTCAAGCATTACCTCACTCGCCACGAGCAAGGTGCTGGTTTTGCTGCTGTAGGTTATGCCCGCAGCACAGGTAAATTAGGTGTATGTTTAGCAACATCAGGCCCTGGGGCTACTAACTTAATAACAGCACTTGCAGATGCAATGATGGACTCAGTGCCATTATTAGCAATTACCGGCCAAGTACCGACTGCCGCTATTGGCTCAGATGCATTTCAAGAAGTAGATGTACTAGGTATGTCGCTTTCGTGTACTAAACACAGTTACATGGTAGAGCGTGCAGAAGATTTAGCCGAAATACTACAAGAGGCCATACACTTAGCCCTAAGTGGTCGCCCAGGTCCTGTACTTGTTGATATTCCAAAAGATATTCAAATGTCGCAAGTGCCTTTTAAACCTTGGTTAGCCTCTGATGAATACTTACCGCAACTTGATTTAAACCAAGTTGCCATTGCCAATCAGTTATTAAGTGAAGCTAAGCAACCTGTGGCGTATGTAGGTGGCGGTGTACAAGCCGCTGATGCGCAAAATGAGTTAATGCAGTTTTTAAATAAAACGCAGATGCCTGCGGTATCAACACTTAAAGCGTTAGGTAGCGTATTACCAGATTACGAACACTACCTAGGCATGCTAGGCATGCACGGTACACAAGCCGCTAATATAGCGGTGCAAGAGTGCGATGTATTAGTGTGTATAGGCGCTCGCTTTGATGACCGCGTAACAGGTAACTTAGCTAAATTTGCAGCCAAAGCAAAAGTAATCCACTTAGATATTGACGCGGCTGAAGTAGGTAAACGTAAACCAGCTAAAGCCTCATTAATTGCTGACTTAAAAACCTCATTACCGGCACTTGAGTGTTTTGTAACCTCTAAAGCATGGTGCGATATAAATAAGCAGTTAAGCGTAAAACATGCGTGGCGCTACGACTACCCAGGCGAAAAAGTATTTGCCCCGTATTTATTGAACCAATTAAGCCAACGTATGCCAAAAACAGGCGTAGTGTGCTGCGATGTTGGTCAGCATCAAATGTGGGTAGCGCAACACATGAAGTTTAGCCACCCGAGCAACCATTTAAGTAGTGGTGGCGCAGGCACTATGGGCTTTGGTTTACCAGCGGCTATTGGCGCACAAGTAGCACGCCCAGACGATTTTGTAATAACGGTGTCGGGTGATGGCTCAATCATGATGAACATTCAAGAGCTTGCGACTATTCGCCGTAACAATTTACCAGTAAAAATACTAATATTAGATAACCAACGCTTAGGTATGGTTCGCCAATGGCAGGAGCTATTTTTTGAAGGACGTTACTCTGAGACAAACCTTTCAGATAACCCTGATTTTGTTCAGTTAGCCGCTGTATTTGGTATTCCTGGGCAAACAATTACCCATGCCAATCAAGTTGATGATGCAATAACAGCATTAGTTAACAGCAAAGGGCCGTACATAGTACATGCCTGCATAGACGATAAAGAAAACGTATGGCCACTTGTACCACCAGGGGCTGCAAATGACGAAATGATTACGGAGAAAGCACAATGAAACACAGCCTAACTATTGCATTAAAGAGCCAAAGTATAGCGGTCGAGCGTTTTTTACGTGTAGTGCGTCACCGTGGTTTTGATCTTACGCATTTTCAGCTCAATATGGATGATGGCCACTACAATGTTGCAATGACAGTAGACAGCGATAAACCAATTCATCTTTTAACAAGCCAGTTAAATAAGCTGGTGGACGTTAAAGAAATCACTTTACAAAATTTACAGCAACAAGCTGTGTAATTGCTAACAATACAAATTTACGAGTAATTGAATAACTGTTACTCACCAATTTTTAGAATGAGGAATGCCCGCTTACACAGCGGCAAAACAGAGGTAACTATGGCTAAATTAAGAAGTGCAACAACAACTGAAGGACGTAAACGCGCAGGCGCACGTGCATTATGGCGCGCAACAGGCATGACCGACACCGACTTTGGTAAACCAATTATTGCTGTAGTTAACTCGTTTACGCAATTTGTGCCAGGGCACGTACACCTTAATCAGCTAAGTGAGCTAATGGCTGAAACAATCACGCAAGCGGGTGGTGTACCAAAAGAATTTAATACTATTGCAATTGATGACGGTATCGCAATGGGCCACGGTGGTATGCTTTACTCACTCCCTTCGCGCGATCTCATTGCCGACTCGGTTGAGTACATGGTTAACGGCCACTGCGCCGATGCGATGATCTGTATTTCTAACTGTGACAAAATTACCCCAGGGATGATGCTTGCAGCGCTACGCTTAAACATACCGGTTATTTTTGTATCGGGCGGACCAATGGAAGCGGGTAAAACGAAACTTGCTAACATTGATATCAAATTAGATTTAGTCGATGCCATGGTAAAAGGCGCTGATGAAACAGTAAGTGATGCTGATTCAGAACAAGTAGAGCGCTCTGCGTGTCCTACTTGTGGGTCGTGTTCAGGTATGTTTACTGCAAACTCAATGAACTGTTTATTAGAAGCTATTGGCCTTGCACTACCGGGTAACGGTACAACGCTTGCAACCCATAAAGATCGTAAGCAACTGTATGTAGAAGCGGGTGCTCGCATTGTTGATTTATGCCGTGAGTACTACCAAAAAGATAACCAAGACGTATTGCCACGCGCTATTGCTAACAAAACAGCCTTTATGAACTCTATGGTTGTTGATATTGCCATGGGTGGTTCATCTAACACCGTACTGCATTTACTAGCAGCCGCACAAGAAGCTGGCGTAGATTTTGACATGTCGCACATTGACGAGCTATCTCGTAAAACCCCATTTTTATGTAAAGTAGCTCCAGCAACAGCACAGTACCACATTGAAGATGTTCACCGCGCTGGTGGCATGATGGCAATTGTGCGTGAGCTAGGCAAAGCCGGTTTAGTTGATTTATCGGTAAACCACGTTGCAGGTATGACTATGGGTGAGCTTGTTAAAAAATGGGATGCGACAGATCCTAAAAACGAAGCGGCACAAAAGTTTTACCGCGCGGGACCAGCTGGCATTCGTACTACAAAAGCAATGAGCCAGGAGTGTCGTTGGGATGAAGGCGATAACGACCGCGAACACGGTTGTATTCGAAGTGTTGAACACGCATTTAGACAAGATGGCGGCTTAGCTGTACTTTCAGGAAACTTAGCGGTTGATGGCTGTATTGTTAAAAGCGCAGGCGTAGTTGACGAAATGCTGCATTTTGAAGGCACTGCAGTGGTATACGAATCACAAGATGATTCAGTAGAAGGCATTTTAAACGACGAAGTAAAAGCCGGTGATGTTGTGGTTATTCGTTACGAAGGCCCTAAAGGCGGTCCTGGTATGCAAGAAATGCTTTACCCAACGAGCTACTTAAAATCAAAAGGTTTAGCTGAAAAGTGTGCGCTGATCACAGATGGACGCTTTTCGGGCGGCACGTCTGGTTTATCTATTGGCCACGTATCGCCAGAAGCGGCAAGCGGTGGTGCTATTGCGTACGTTGAAAATGGCGACAAAATTATTATTGATATTGCAACGCGTGAGATCACGCTTGCACTAAGCGAGGAAGAGCTTGAAGCGCGTAAGCAAAAGCAATTAGCGCGTGGTAAGCAGGCGTATAAGCCCCTTGACCGTGAGCGTTATGTTTCGTCGGCATTAAAAGCCTATGCACTACTTGCAACAAGTGCAGATAAGGGCGCAGTGCGTGACTTAGAGAAACTGGAGGAGCTGAGCTAATTATGGTTTCTCAAGAGCTCGATTATTTTCGTGCAATTATTCAAGCAAATATGGAGCCCTTGGCTAAAGTCACTGAGGTCAGTGAAATGCCTGACCTCAGCGCTAAACTTGGCAACCATGTATGGCTTAAACGTGAAGATCAACAGCCAGTGTATTCGTTTAAATTACGCGGCGCATACAATAAATTAAATAAGTTGCCAAAAGGGTCTGTTGTAATTACTGCATCGGCTGGTAACCATGCTCAGGGTGTTGCATTAAGCGCTTCGCATTTAGGGCATAAGGCAACGATTGTAATGCCTGTTACAACGCCAGAAATAAAAGTTAACGCCGTACGCGCTTTAGGCGGTGAGGTTGTATTGCATGGACATCAGTTTGATGTAGCTAAAGCGCACGCGCTTGAGCTTACAGAGCAGCGTAATGGCATTTTTGTCCCACCATTTGACGATCCTGACGTTATTGTTGGGCAAGGTACTGTAGCGCGAGAACTCATGCAGCAGCTCAATGAGCTTGATGCGGTATTTATTCCCGTTGGAGGCGGTGGCTTACTGGCAGGCATGGCTGTTTATATAAAGTCACTTCGTCCTGATATCAAAGTCATTGGCGTAGAAGCTGATGAGAGCGCCTGTTTACAAGCTGCATTTGAAGCGGGTGAACCGGTAGAGCTTGACCGAGTAGGTAGTTTTGCCGATGGTGTAGCGGTTAAAATTATTGGCAAGGAAACATTTCGCTTGGCACAAAAGTTTTGCGATGAAGTAATCACTGTGACTAGCGATGAAATTTGCGCCGCCATGCAAGATATTTTTGTGTCTACTCGTGCAATTGCAGAGCCTTCTGGCGCTCTTGCAACGGCAGGACTTAAAAAGTGGAGCCAACAATCGCTCTTAAAAGGGTTGCATTTAGCAGCGGTTCTTTCGGGTGCTAATTTAAACTTTGATCGCTTACGTTATGTCGCTGAGCGCACTGCGCTAGGTGAAAAAAACGAAGCGTTATTAGCCGTTACCATCAAAGAAGAAAAAGGCAGTTTTAAACAGTTTTGTGCGTCTTTAGGTGGACGTGCTATTACTGAGTTTAACTACCGTTATGCAGGGCCTGGTGAAGCACAAATATTTGTAGGTATTGCCCTGCGTCAAGGAGAGCAGGAGCTTAATGAGCTCAAGCAGGACCTAACTAAAAACGATTACGCGTTTTGCGACTTATCAGATAATGAACTTGCTAAGCTACACGTACGTTATATGGTTGGCGGTAAAGCACCCGAAAAACTGCATGAGCGTTTGTTACGTTTTGAGTTTCCAGAATACCCCGGCGCACTAGCGCGCTTTTTAGATACGTTAGGCAACGATTGGAATATCACGTTATTTCATTATCGGAGTCAAGGCGGCTCAATGGGTTATGTATTAGCCGGTTTTGCTATTGAACCTGAGCAATTTGAGACTTTTAACGAGCATTTAAATGACTTAGGCTATAGCGTGCAAGATGAAACGCATAATCCGTGTTTTACACAGTTTTTAACGACGCAACCTCTTTCAGAAAAAACCGCAAAGCTCGCTTCAGTTTAACAGCCATTAAAGAGCAAGTACCTTACAAGGGTGCTTGCTTTATCATTTGTTTTACATATAGTTACTGATACCGTCATTAACTTGAGGAAACTTGGTTGTTACTTAAAGGATTAATACTTGGATTGTGTTGTTTTTGTGCCCAAATTGCGGCGCAAGAATCGGTCACTCTACAATTAAAATGGACGCATCAGTTTCAGTTTGCTGGTTACTACATGGCCAAAGAAAAAGGGTTTTATAAAGATGTGGGTCTTGATGTAACCATAAACCCAGCAGATCTAACAATGCCCGATGCGTTTAGTGCTGTGGCTAATGGCGACGCCGAGTTTGGTGTAGGTCACTCGGGTATTTTACAGGAACGTATAAACGGCCAATCTTTTGTAGCAATGGCGCCTATCTTGCAATATTCACCTTATTGTTGGATGGTCAAAGACACCTCTGATATTTTTCACCCTCGTGATTTTGTAAATAAGCGTATTAGTAAAGTGAGTCACAATGATAGCAATGAGTTAATGGCTATGCTGACTCGCAGCGGAGTTAATACGCGTTTGCTTAGTGTATACAACGGTGACAACCCAAGCCAAGCCTGGATCGAAAACAGGCTCGATGCGATGCAAGTTTATCTATCTACTGAGCCCTACAATATGACTCAAAGAGGTATATCACATCGCCTAATATGTCCTCAGCGTTACGGCATAGACGTTTATGCAGATATCTTATATACCACTGGGAAAATGTTAAGCACATCCCCTGAAACCGTTGAAAAATTTTACCAAGCCAGCCTGAAGGGGTGGCGCTACGCAATGATGAATATGGATGAGGCCATTGCGGTTACCCAAATACTTTACGCACCTAACAAAAGCTTCCATGAATTAGCATACGAGGCAGAAGTATTAAAAGAGTACATTATGCCTGCAACAACTAGCTTGGGGCATATGTCTATTCCAAAATGGCGCCTAATTGCAGACTTGTACGGTATTCACCAAACTGAGTTTGATAAGGTTAAAGCCAGTTTTATTTATAAATATCAGCGACCGGAAAAAATGGAACTATCGTGGATGTTAATTGCAGCGATAATTGTGAGTGTTATCTCTATACCGTTGTATTTGCGCTTAATGTTTAGTAAAAAAATAACCGTTTAATGGCTGTTAATGTTACTGATACAATTGGCTTCCTTTCAATAAATTAAGCTGTTATGACATTAGCCGAGCAATTTACTTCACTTGACTCTATTTTAAAGCGTACTCGCATCTATTGGCAGTGCACCGCTTTTGATTTTGATGCGATCCCTTGGCCTGAACTGCGAGGCATATTAAATAGTTTAACAGATGAGCAAGTAGCAACGCTTGATACCAAGCAGAATGAGTTAATAGACTTCTTTAATCCACACATTAAGTTACTTGATGAATTACAGCTATTATGTAAATTACCTCAGGCAAATACTCCCCGATATGATTACCCTTTTTGGATTAGTAACGGCATAAAAGGGCGTAAATTCGAACAACTCCAAGACTTTGTATCTGCGTTGCCAAACACAAAATTACCGGTATTAGAATGGTGTGCGGGTAAAGGGCACTTAGGTCGTATGCTCGCATTTAACGGTGCCACGCAGGTCAGCAGTGTTGAGTTGCAATCAACATTATGCGAACAAGGCCAAAAAGCAGCACTGCAACAAGGCTTGGCAATGCAATTTAGCCAAGTTGATGTATTAAAAGATGATACTACATCACTTTTTAATACACAGATGCATGCTGTGGCGCTTCATGCATGCGGCGCTTTACATCAGGCTATGATGCGCAAAGCAATAGCTGCAAACGTGCAGCAAATTAGCTTTTCACCTTGTTGCTATCATTTATTCACACCTAACGATTACTTACCAATGAGCGAGCTTGCCAAGCAAAGTCAGCTTAGGTTAACTCATCGTGATTTAAAACTAGCCTTGCAAGAAACAGTAACCGCGCCAACTCGTGTTGATAAAATACGAAAAACAGAACTTGAGTGGCGGTTGGGCTTTGATGCACTCAGGAGATCAATTACTAATGAATTACACTATGTTAGTGTTCCCTCTGTTAATAAGGCCGTGTTCTCAGGTTCATTTAAATCATTTTGTGAGTGGGCGGGCGATAAAAAAGCCTTGAAAATACCGCAAGGTATTGATTATGAGTATTTTTTATCTGTGGGTATTGCTCGAAAAAAGGTCACTGACAGAGTTGAACTGGTTCGACATGTGTTCAGAAGAGCAATTGAGGTTTGGCTTGTGCTCGATCGTGCTTTATATTTGCAACAGCATGGCTATCAAGTAAGTATTAAAACCTTTTGTGAAAAGCAGTTAACGCCTCGGAATATTTTAATTCTTGCCAATACTAACCCTTCAACCAACAACTAGTCGTTTTGGCTTAATAAGAGATGCAATGAGAAAATTAAAAAATTTGTTCGATAATAATAAAAACTGGGCTGCGCGAACAAGCGAAGCGAATCCAGAGTTTTTTAAAATTTTATCTATGCAGCAAAACCCTGAGTACTTATGGATTGGTTGTTCAGACTCTCGTGTACCCGCAAACCAAATAGTTGATTTATTACCCGGAGAATTATTTGTACACCGTAATGTAGCAAATGTCGTTGTACATACCGATCATAACTGTTTATCTGTTATGCAGTATGCGGTAGAAGTACTAAAAGTTAAACACATAATGGTCGTTGGCCATTATGGGTGCGGTGGCGTTCAAGCTGTACTAAGCGATGCAAAGTTTGGTTTTATTGATAACTGGCTTCGACATGTTGGCGATGTAAAAGAAAAGCACATAGATCAACTCAACAGCATTGACGAAGAGCAGCGCTTAAGTCGCCTTATTGAGCTTAATGTAATAGAACAAGTACGTAATGTATGCCGTACCAATATTGTGCAAGATGCATGGGAGCGCGGCCAAGATTTAACAATACATGGTTGGGTTTATGGTTTAGAAAACGGCCACTTACATGATTTAGAAGCCGTTGTTACGTGCGCGGAAGAAGAGTCGGACAGTTATAAGCGTGCAATACAACATGTTTTTAAAAAAGCAGGTTGTGAGTAAATAAATGACAAAAACGGCGGTTGTTATTGGCGCAACAGGTTTAGTTGGGTCTGAGCTTTTAACTGCATTACTCAGTTGCGCTGAGTATAGTCAGGTTGTGGCGATAACACGCCGAGCGTTACCACTTTCCCATCCTCAGTTAACTAATCACGTTATTGATTTTGAAAAGTTGACTCAATACCGCGATTTCTTTAAAGGTGATGTGTTTTTTTCGTGCTTAGGGACAACGCTTAAGCAAGCGGGCTCTGTAGATGCGCAGCGTAAAGTGGATTTTGACTATCAATTTATCGCCGCACAACTTGCAGCATGCAATGGCATAAGCCATTATTGTTTAGCGTCATCAAGTGGTGCTAACGCAAACAGCAATAGCGCTTATTTAAAAATGAAGGGGCAGCTAGAGCAACAGGTTGTGCCATTAGCATTTAATAAAATAAGTATTTTTCAACCGTCGTTGTTAATAGGTGAGCGAGATCACTTTAGATTAGCTGAAAAAATAGGCAGTGTGATTTTACCATTGCTTACAAAAATTGGTTTCCTAAAGCGTTATAAACCTATAACAGGAAAGCAAGTTGCTTTAAAAATGTTAGCGGTGAGCTTAGAGCAAAAAGAAGTGCAACAATATTATGTGCTTGATGAGCTATTTATCTAGATTTTGTTAGACATAAAAAAGCAGCTCAGGCTGCTTTTTTATGTGTTGAATTAATTATTCTGCGTTTGTATTTTCGTTTAGTTGCTGTTCAAGAATAGCGACTTTAGCTTCTAGCTCAGTTAGTTTTTCGCGTGTACGAATAAGTACTTGGCTTTGAATATCAAATTCTTCTCGGCTAACAAAGTCCATCTCAGCAAGTTTGTTTTGTAAAACTTGCTTTGTTTTACCTTCTAGCGTGTCTGCTAAATTTTTTACACCTTGTGGCATATTACTCGTAATTTGCTTAGCAATTTCTTCTAGTTTTGCTGGGTTGATCATAATTGTCCCTTCGGCCTTGCCTAAAATGAATATAACTAATGTTACCTTATACCCACCTCATTTAACACATGATCATGTTTAGGTAATTAATTATGGCAATTGCTATGCCTGTAGTAATGGTTACGTTAAAATTGCGCGTCTTTTAAATCTTTCTGGTCGTTATGAAACTCAATCCAAAACAAGATGAAGCAGTAAAATACATTAGTGGTCCATGTTTAGTACTTGCTGGTGCCGGTTCTGGAAAAACCCGCGTTATTACAAATAAAATTGCTTATTTGGTACAAAAGTGCGAGTACAAAGCACGTAATATTGCGGCTGTTACCTTTACTAATAAAGCGGCTAAAGAAATGCGTGAGCGCGTATTACAAACGCTTGGTAAGCAAGAGGCTAAAGGGTTATGGGTATCGACGTTTCATACACTGGGTTTAGAAATAATAAAAAAAGAATTGAGCACACTCGGCTTTAAACCTGGTTTTTCGTTATTTGACGATCAAGATACCAACCAGCTGTTATCGGAACTCACCGAAGATGAATTGAAAAAAGACAAAGATTTACTCAAACTACTTAAAATGGAAATTGGTAGCTGGAAAAACGAATTAGTATTGCCAGAGCAAGCAATACGTGAAGCGCGTGACGCGCAAAAGGCGTTATTCGCGCAGCTATACGCGCGCTATCAAACACAATTGCGTGCTTATAATGCATTAGATTTTGACGATCTAATAATGATCCCTACGTTACTACTTACTAGCAATGCAACATCTCGTGAGCGTTGGCAGCAACGCTTTAAGTATTTGCTGGTGGATGAATACCAAGATACCAACACCAGCCAGTATCAGCTTGTAAAGCTACTCGTGGGTCAGAGAGCACGCTTTACTGTAGTGGGCGACGATGACCAATCGATTTACTCATGGCGTGGTGCACGTCCGCAAAACCTTGTTCTTTTGAGTAAAGATTACCCCGGACTTAGGCTTATAAAGCTTGAGCAAAATTACCGAAGCGCGCAGCGAATACTTAAATCTGCCAATATACTCATTGCTAACAACCCGCACGATATAGAAAAAAAACTATTTAGTGAATTAGGGTACGGTGAGCCGATAAAAGTTATTGGGTGTCGTGATGAAGAGCATGAGTCGGAGCGTGTAGTTGCTGAAATTATTTCGCATAAATTTATGAAGCGCACCAGCTACAAAGACTACGCTATATTGTATCGTGGTAATCACCAAGCACGTGGCTTTGAAAAGTCATTAATGAGCAACCGCATACCCTATAAAATAAGTGGCGGTATGTCGTTTTTTGCGCGTTCAGAAATTAAAGACATCATGGCGTACTTGCGCTTGCTCGTAAACCAAGACGACGATAACGCATTTTTACGTATAGTAAACACACCTAGACGAGAAATAGGCACGGTAACACTTGAAAAACTGGGCACTTTAGCCAACGAAAAACATCAAAGTTTGTTTGCTACTTGTTTTGATAACGACCTGGGTTACAGGCTAAAAGGGCGTGGTTTTAACGCTTTAGCTGGGTTTGCTCGATGGGTTGTCGAATTGTCAGATAACGCGGTACGCAGTGATACGTTAGAGGCAGTGAAAGACTTAGTGCGTAATATTAATTACGAAGCCTACCTTTACGAATCATCGCCCAGTGCTAAAGCGGCCGAAATGAGAATGAAAAACGTCTCTGAATTATATCGTTGGATCACAGACATGCTAACCGGAGACGCTGACAATGAACCGATGACGCTTGCCGAGGTGGTTAGTAAACTTACACTGCGCGATATGCTTGAGCGTAACGAGGAAGAAGATGAGTCTGATGCAGTTCAGCTACTTACATTGCATGCTTCTAAAGGCTTAGAATATCCGTATGTGTTTATGGTTGGCATGGAAGAAGGGTTATTACCTCATCAGGTAAGTATTGATGAAGACAATGTAGATGAAGAGCGCCGACTCGCTTACGTGGGTATTACGCGTGCTCAGCAAGAGTTAACACTAACTTATGCAAAAATTCGCCGTCAATTTGGTGAAACTTCTGAAACAGAGTTAAGTCGATTTGTGCAAGAGTTACCGCAAGATGATTTAGCATTTGAAAACAAAAAGGCGCCTAGTTCGCAGGCAGAGCGAATGGAAAAAGGGCAAGCCAGAGTCGCAAATTTACGGGCTATGTTTAAAAAGCCTGAGTAATACACAGGCTTAAATAGACTGACTGAGGTGTCCTTGATTTGGCTTAGAGCACGTTAGTGTATGCTGTTTGCCAACAAAATATGACAAGCCATGTTTCTCCAATAAGGCTCTAAAATTAAGAATAGAGGGCCCTTTTGCAATGACCTTCATTTTTTTGAGCTTAGTGATAGGAAGCACACCTTGTAGTTGCAGGTCGTAACTATCTTGTTGCAATATTCGCTTGCTAAAGGTGGAGCTAAGCAATAGATAGTCAAAATTTACATCGGTTAATAGGTTAAGTTCACATCTGTCTTTAGCAAAATTATTTAAGCCAATTGAGTAGCCTAACAAAGATAATTGCTTAAGATTTTCTAGCTGAGTAGCACATGCATGGCGAATTTCTTGCTCATCAAAAAGTAAACAAAGTTGGCTTGGGCCACGTTGTTTATTTAACACATCAACAAATAAAGTAAATTCGTGTTTTTCAAGTAATAAGCAAGAGCATGGTACTAATGCCATTGCTACATTTGCATTTATGGCCTGCGTGTAAGCACACGCTAGCAGTTGCAACTCTACTTTTAAGTGTTGCTCTTTGTCGGTAGCAAACTTTTTCAAAACCTCAAAACTGGTAAACCCTAAAATAGGGTGCTCACCGAACGCTTCAAATAGCGATTCAGATTGCTGTTGCTCGTTTAGTGTAATAATTTCTGAGCTTCTAAAGCTCATTGGCATGACATCAAGATGATGCAGTGCTTTTTGCCCTACATCAGCTATTGATTGAGTGAGTAACGGATGAAACAGCTCGTAACGATTTTTACCAGAATTCTTTGCATGATACATCGCGGCATCAGCATCACGAATAATTTCGTCGGTATGCTTATAGCTTTGTTTTGAGTAGTTTATCCCAATGCTAGCGCCGCTTTGCAGCAAAGTGCCTTTAATATTAAAAGGCTTTTTCATTAAATCGATAATACGATTAGCTACATCTTCGGCCTGTTGTGGTTCAGTTAAATGCGTTAGTAAAATAACGAATTCATCTCCACCTAAACGGGCTAATAAATCATGTTCACGAATGCATTGTGAAAACAGCTCACTCACATTAATTAAGAACTGATCGCCAGCTTGGTGACCCAGTTGGTCGTTAATATCTTTAAACTTATCTAAATCAATAAACAGAACAGCAAATTGACGCTCTGGAAAACGCTGAAAATGTTGAAGTGTTTTTTCTAATTGGGTTAAAAATAAACTGCGGTTTGGCAAGCTTGTTAACGAATCGTGATGGGCGTCATGATAAAGCTGCTGCTCTATTTTTTTTCGTTCTTCAATTTGCATTTGCAAATGCAAATTAGTTTGTTGCAGTTCTTTTGTTTTTTCGTTTACTCTAAATTCAAGCTCTTGGTGACTTTTAGCTATTGCCTGATTTGCTAGCTTAGTTTGTAAAACAGCCGCTATTTGGTGCGATACAAACGTAATTAATTCGTTATCGTCTTGACTAAAAATATGTTTATTGTTGTATGCTTGGCACACAATAAGGCCAATAACACCCTGCGATGTTTTTAAAGGTGCACCTAGCCAGCTCGTCGCTTTTTGTTTGTTAGGAACGGGGGCTGAACGTTGTACCACGCCACTATTTAATAATGCTTGTGCTTTTTCTGGGTTAATAAGCTGCGTTTCTTCGGTGCTTATTACTAATTCGCTGTAGCCTTTGGCAAACTGACGGGGCTCAGTGTTTTCTTTGTATTCGTCAACACAGTAAGGGAATGTTATCCAACCTGAGTCTCTGTCATATAAAGCAATGTAGAGGTTTTCTGCGTAGGTAATTGTTTTTATTATGCCATGTATTTTAACGTAAGCATCATCAAGGTTTTTAGCTTGAGTGGCGATTTCAGATACTTTAAATAAAATTTGTTGACGTTGCAGCGCGCGTTTACGGTTAGCTACTTCAAGATTAAGTGCATCATTACTTTGAGTAAGTGCTCGAGTGCGAATTTTTACTTCTGACTCTAAATACTCACGTTTTTTTACACGTTCTATCGCCGTTGCTAAATACAGCGACATCACTTCAAGAAGTTGTATTTGCTGGGAGTTATAACTTTGATTTACGTCATAGCTTTGAGCGGCTAACACACCAATAATATTTTTTTCTTGGTACACAGGTACACCTACCCAATGTTCAGCGGGTGTGCCTAGCGCTTTGAATAAGCCGTTAGCAGCAGCGTCTTGCATTTGCTGTTTTGTAAAGTATGTGGTTTTACCTTCTTTAAATACGTAACCGGTAGCACCTTCATCAAAACTATTAGAGTGGTTTAGTGGTACTGCAATGCCATCTTTTTCATCTGAAAAATAAGAAAGCTCTAATGTTTGGCACTGCTGGTTTTGTAAAACGACATAAAAACTTTTACTGGGGACATACTTTTGTAAAATATCGTGTATAGCGGGATAAAGTAGTGTTAACTCTGCAACCGTACTCGCGCGCTCAGAAAGTTGGATAAGCGCATTTTGCAAATGGTGTGATTGCTTGTACTTTTCGAGTAGGGTTTTGAGGCGTTTATTTTGATACGCTAATCTACGCGATGAAGGGAGTTTATCTTCCAATGATGTAACCGATATTATTACTGTATAGTTATTAGACTTATACTTTCACTTTTAGTGCTTAGCGTCAAGCTGATATTCTAATAAAAATAATGGTTAACACGGTATTTCGGGCATAAAAAAAGGCTTAACAAGTTAAGCCTTTTTTATGTATAACTGAGCGTTATTCTGCTGTCATGAAATCGATTGCTGCGCTTATTTCATCGTCAGAACAATCCATGCATGTGCCTTTAGCAGGCATTGCATTAAAGCCGTTAATAGCATGCTCAAGTAGTGTATCTTTGCCTTTGGCAATACGCGGTGCCCAATCGTCTGCAGATTTAGGTGCTCCTAAAGCTCCTGTACCATGACATGCAAAGCACGCAGCCTGATAAACTTGCTCACCAGAGCGAGGCCCTGTAGGCGCAGCAGCTACTGCAGCTTTATCACCTTCAAGGTATACAGCACCAACGGGTGCTAAACGCTTTTTAATTGCATCTTCAGTCATAGAGTTATCATATGGCTGTGCGTATGCTGTAGTTGCTAACACTAATAATGCTAATGCTGTTAATTTTTTCATTTTGCCTTGCTCACTTCGATTTGAACGTGATCAATCACGATATAGATGACGGAAATTACGCCGATTATAACTCTCTGAGGCAATTTATAAAATGCTAAGAGGTATTTTTATTACTAAAAACTGACTACTTTTTGCGTTAGCTCAATAAATACCAGTGGCTTAGCGCAATTTTATTACCCATTGAGCTTGTTCTTATAGTAAGTAAATGCCCATCACGACTATAGTCAGTTTATTTCTAATACGCGATTAACGAGCTTAGCGATCCCGGCATCGGCTTCAATAATTGATTGAGCAAGCATATAAGCAGGTGTAGTCACAATTTTATTGTGCTGGTCAATCACAACGTCATCAACGTCACAGTTTAAATGTGTTGCGCCAAGCGAAGTGAGTGCGGCAGCCGTGTCATTATCATTGCCAATAGTGAGCTTTGCATTATCGTAAATAAATGGAATTAACGCAGGCGCAATACACATATAGCCAGCTGGTTTATTAGCAGTAGCGAATTTTTTACACGCGTTTAATACGTCACTATTAATAGTCGCTTGCGCACCTTTTACAGCAAAGTCACACAAGTTTTTTGCAGCGCCAAAACCACCAGGGACTATTAATGCGTCAAACTCATCAATATTGAGGTAGTTAAGCGCTTTTATATCGCCTCGGGCAATACGTGCAGCCTCAACTAATACGTTGCGTTTCTCACTCATTTCCTCACCTGTTAGGTGATTAATAGTGTGAAGTTGCTCTACATCTGGTGCAAAACACTGGTAGGTTGCGCCGTTTTTAGCTATGTGTAAAAGCGTTAAAATAGCTTCATTAATTTCAGCACCATCGTAAACACCATTTCCAGCTAATAACACTGCTACTTTTTTCATGCTTTTGTGCTCCTTGATTAAATTTATTCAGTCTATAGTTTGAAGTTTAGCACGAGCTAAATTGTCTCTTTAAATTAATTTTTGTGTGAAAATTATCCGCGAAGTAAGTTGCAATGCGGCATATGCCATTTCACAATTAACACTAATAAAAAAAAGTATAAAGGATCGCTATGATCTTCGATCCATTATGCTAGAATACTTCTCCGGTTATTTAAATGGACGAGAATAACTAAAGTAGGTGATGGCATCAGCAGCCATAAAAAACCTTTTTCCACATTGGTTTAAAAATAATAAAAAAAGAACTTCGTATTATCTTTTTTAAATTAAAACATATAGTTAATCATTTTTCTAGGCGTTTAAATATGCTTTGGAAGAATTACTTGTGTCTGTTATCTACATACTTATCCACAGCTTGCTCTTATTTAAATAAAATGCCTAGCATTAATTGATAGTCGTTTTATTTTAACCCTTGTGGCATGCTTACAATTATCATAATTTTTAGCATTTAGGATCCAATTTCACCATGGCTCAGATCCCCGAAAACCCACTTATTTTAGTTGATGGCTCGTCGTATTTATTCCGTGCTTATCATTCTCCTCCGCATCTAACTAATTCTAAGGGTGAGGCTACGGGCGCTATTTATGGCGTTATTAATATGCTTAAAAGCCTGATCAGACAATATGATCCTTCGCATATGGTGGTTGTGTTTGACGCGAAAGGTAAAACATTTCGTAACGACATGTACAGCGAATACAAGGCTAATCGTCCTCCTATGCCTGACGATTTACGCACGCAAATAGCACCTATACACAGTATTATTAAAGCAATGGGTTTTCCACTTATTAGTATTGAAGGGGTTGAAGCCGACGATGTCATTGGGACCTTTGCGCGAATTGCATCTGAACAAAAACGCCATGTACTGGTTTCGACCGGTGATAAAGATATGGCTCAGCTTGTGAATGAGCATGTTACACTTATTAATACCATGACCGACAGTATTTCAGATCCTGACACTGTGGTTGAAAAGTTTGGTGTTGGCCCTGAACTGATCATTGATTACCTGGCTCTTATGGGCGATAAAGTTGATAACATTCCAGGCGTTGAAGGCTGTGGCCCCAAAACAGCCGTAAAATGGTTGCAAAAATATGGATCTCTGCAAGGTGTAATGGATAACGCAGGCGAAATTAAAGGCAAAATTGGTGAAAAATTAGCAAATGCATTAGATCATTTACCTTTAAGTTATGAGTTGGCGACCATTAAGTGTGACGTTGAGGTTGAATCAGATCTTGATACGTTTAAATTACAAGAGCCAAATAAAGACGAGTTAATTGCATTATATGGTGAATGCGAATTTCGTCGTTGGTTAGCAGAGCTGCTAGATAACCCAAGCGATGCACAAACCCATTTAGCGGTTCCATCTGATGAGACAGAATTACCAAAAGTTGAAGAGGCTCATTACGAGACTATATTAACAGAGACGCAGTTTGATACGCTAATAGAGCAGCTCAATAGCGCTGAGCTTTTTGCATTTGATACAGAAACAACTAGCCTCGATTACATGCAAGCGCAACTAGTAGGCATGAGCTTTAGCGTTAAATCAGGCGAGGCGGCATATTTACCGATCGCGCACGATTATCCTGATGCGCCAGAACAACTAAGCCTTGAATTTGTGATGCAAAAGCTTGGACCAATTTTAGCTGACCCTAATAAAGCAAAAGTAGGACAGAATCTTAAATACGACAAAAGCGTATTAGCCAATGCTGGCTATGAACTTAATGGTATTAAATTTGACACTATGCTTGAGTCTTATGTTTTTAACAGCGTAGGTACGCGTCATGATATGGATTCGTTGGCACTAAAATACCTAGGCCATAAAAATATTAGCTTTGAAGATATTGCAGGCAAGGGTAAAAAGCAGCTAACGTTTAATCAAATTGAACTCGAAAAAGCAGCGCCTTATGCAGCTGAAGATGCAGACATAACACTTCGCTTACACGAAGTGCTATGGCCTAAAATTGAGGCGGATGAAAAGCTTAAATCGGTATTTGAAGATATTGAAATGCCATTGGTAAGCGTCATTTCAGATATTGAGCGTACAGGGGTTGCGATAGACAGTAATATGCTTGGCGCGCATAGCCAACGCTTAGGTGAGCGCTTAATTGAACTTGAAAAAGAGGCGTTTGAAATTGCAGGTGAACCTTTCAATTTGAGTTCACCAAAACAGTTACAAGTATTATTGTTTGAAAAGCTAGAGCTGCCAATAATTAAAAAAACGCCTAAAGGTGCACCTTCAACAGCTGAAGAAGTACTTCAAGAGCTCGCTCATGATTACCCGTTACCTAAAGTGATAATTGAGCACCGTGGTTTATCAAAACTTAAATCAACATATACCGATAAACTACCCCTTATGGTTAATGAGAAAACGCAACGTGTGCATACGTCATATCATCAGGCTGTAACAGCAACAGGGCGTTTGAGTTCTACCGATCCTAACTTGCAAAATATTCCAATTCGTTCAGAAGAAGGTCGCCGTATTCGAGAGGCCTTCATTGCTGCTGATGGGTATAAAATAGTGGCAGCAGATTACAGCCAAATTGAACTGCGTATAATGGCGCATCTTTCACAAGATAAAGGTTTACTTAATGCTTTTGCGAATGGCCTAGATGTTCATAGTGCGACCGCCGCAGAAGTGTTTGGTGTTGATTTAGATGACGTAACAACAGATATGCGCCGTAAAGCAAAAGCCGTAAACTTTGGTCTTATTTATGGTATGTCGGCTTTTGGTTTAGCCCGTCAGTTAGATGTTCCACGCCATGAAGCTCAACATTATATTGATAAATACTTTGAACGTTTTCCTGGCGTATTAGAGTACATGGAAACAACACGCGAAAAAGCAGCAGAAAATGGTTATGTTGAAACAATATTTGGACGCCGACTACATTTACCTGAAATAAATGCGCGTAACGGAGCCCGTCGTAAAGGCGCAGAGCGCGCTGCTATAAATGCGCCAATGCAAGGCACCGCTGCTGATATAATTAAAAAGGCCATGTTAAGTGTTAATCAGTGGGTGTATGAGCAAGCTCCAAATACTGTTAAGTTACTCATGCAAGTACATGATGAATTGGTATTTGAAATCAAAACTGATTGTGCAGAGACTTATACTGCAAAAATTTGTGAGCTAATGTCACAAGCTGCTTCACTCGATGTACCGCTAATAGTAGAGGCTGACGAAGGTGAAAATTGGGAACAAGCCCACTAAATTCTACAAACAATAAAAGCGCCGATAGGCGCTTTTTTTATGTGTATTAAAAATATGAGTAACTTATTCTTCAAATTTTTATAAAAAAATTTAGTTAAAAATAGGTTAAAATAGGTAATTATTTATGCTAAATGGTTACATGTTCGTCAATTCTAACTATTAATGCAGAATATGATTGTATTTTTATGCGTGCTTTTGTTAAAGTGCCGCCCGTCCTATTCTGTAGGACATCCTGTTGATGATGCGTCTGTAAAGGTGCAACAAATTGTTAGCAACTCCCCAGTTTGCTATATCGGCCTAATAACCTTTTATTAGGCCGTTTTTTATTATGCGCTTTTCAGTTTTCTTGCTTTATTCTAATGTGATCATTCTTATGCTCAAATGTCGTAGTTATATCGGGTGTTAATTGCGATATTGTAATCTCATATTTTAGTATGGTTTAAGCTATTTCTAAATGATAGTATCCAATGAGATTTCTCTTGATTTATATATTTAAAGGAGTGCGTTATGTTTAAAGCGTTAGCTATTACAGGCCTTTCGTTATCAAGTTTATTTATGTCTAATTTTACCTTTGCCAATTGGCAGTTAGACAACGATAAAAGCCAGATAAGTTTTGTTTCTATAAAAAAAGACACCATTGCTGAAGCTCATCACTTCACTGCGATCGAAGGCAAGCTTAGCGACGAGGGTGAGTTTAATATTCATATAGATTTAGCATCGGCAGAGACGTTTATACCTATCCGTAATCAACGGCTTACAAGCCTGTTATTTGAAGTAAATACTTTTCCAAAAGCCGTACTAACAGCTAATTTGAAACAGTCGTTATCAACAATTAAAAAACCGGGCAGTTACGTGCTAAAAGGAATTAGTGCTGAGCTTGATTTTCATGGCAACAAAAAATCACTCGTAATTGATGTGCTCGTAAATAGCAACAAAAGTGGTGATTTGACGCTGGCTTCATTTACGCCAGTTATTATAAATAGTGGCGACTTTGGTGTGACAGAGGGGGTTAAACAATTACAAGAACTTGCTGGTTTACCTTCTATTGCAACCGCTATCCCCGTTTCATTTGCATTAACACTTAAAAAACAGTGATTTCGCTTAATGAGCTCAGTAAACAGTTAAGTGAGCCGAGTAAGCCCTTTGATAGCTGGCAACCCTCGCATTGTGGTGAGTTGCCGATAGTTATTAACGAGCAAGGTGAGTGGTTTTACGGTGGTAGTAAAATAACAAGGGCGCCTATGGTTAAGTTGTTTGCTTCTGTGTTGTGCAAAGAAGATGAATATTTTTATTTAAAAACACCTATCGAAAAAATTAAAATTACAGTAGTAGATGCGCCATTTATTATTGTTGACTGGTTTTTAGAGCAGACATCTGAAGGTGAGGCATTATGTTGTATTGATAATTTAGCCAGGCAGTGGGTTGTTAGTCAGCAGCTGCCTCTGCAGGTAAAAAGTTATAAAGGCGCTAAAGTGCCTTATTTAATTTTACCTTTTGGCTGTAGTGCACGCATTTCAAGAAGTGTATTTTATCAGTGGGCTGAAAAAGCCGAGTCTGATGAGCTCGGCTATTTTATTCGATCTTCGGGTGAGGCGTTTTACTTAACTTAGCTTGCGGTACTGGTGTCTGAACTACTTTCGTCAGATGATTTGTCTGCTGGCGGTACTGCGATCACGGGGCCTAAAAACCACTCGTCTAGTTTTTTAGCTACTTCTGGTAATCCAGTGCCTTTTAAAGATGAAAATGCATGGACAGTAATATCACCGTCCAGTTCGCTTAGTTCGCGGCGAACTTGTAGTACCTGTGCCTTTCTTGCACCTTGTTTTAATTTATCAGCTTTTGTTAGCAGGGCCAATACTGGAATTTCGCTTCCAATCGCCCAATTAATTAAGTCGCGGTCTAAATCTTTTAACGGATGACGAATATCCATTAAAACAACAATCCCTTTTAAGCTTTGGCGCTTTTGAAGATATTCACCTAGTGACTTTTGCCACTTTTTTTTCATTTCAATTGGTACTTTAGCAAAGCCGTAACCGGGTAAATCTATTAGCCGCATGTTATCAACGTCGGCTAACTCAAACGTATTAATTAATTGAGTTCGGCCAGGGGTTTTACTTGTACGTGCTAATTTTTGATCGGTTAATGCATTTAGCGCACTTGATTTACCTGCATTAGAACGACCCGCAAACGCAACTTCAATTCCCGTATCAGCAGGTAATTTAGTGATGTCTGGAGCGCTTGTAACGAAAGACGCGGTATTATATTTGATACGAGATTTGAGCACAGGCTCTCCTAAAACTTTAAAGTAACGTTAAGTAAACCAAATTTACTTAGGGTGCGTATTTTATACTATAAAGTATGTATTAAAAAGCGTATTTGAGTACCTAAAAGCACTGGCTGTGGTACATTTAAAGCATATTAAAGCTTCACCTTAGTCAAAACCCTGTAAATTATAAGCTTAATATGTGTAGAAAACGTGCCAGAGAATTTATTATCGTGTAGAATATATGTATTGCAACATCATGATTGTAGATGATACAGGGTCGGGAACAGAGAATTCACCATGAAAAAAATAGCACTATCTTTAACAATACTGCTTGGTGCGTTGTCAGCAAGCAACGCAACAGCATTTGATGGCGATGTAAACGCAGGTAAACAAAAATCAGCAACGTGTGCGGCATGTCACGGCCCAGACGGCAATGCGCCGGTTAATATTTACCCTAAAATTGCAGGCCAACACCCAGATTATATCCTCAAGCAATTGCAGGAATTTAAACTAGGTATGACTTCAGGCGGAAAAGAAGGCCGTATGGATCCTGTTATGAGCGCAATGGCAATGCCATTAAGCGAACAAGACATGAAAGATCTGTCAGCTTATTTTTCGTCATTAAATATGTCAGAAGGTTCAACACCTAAAGACGTCGTTGAAGTAGGCGCAATGCTTTACAAAGCGGGTGATGCAGAGCGAGGAATTCCTTCATGTGCTTCATGTCATGGTCCTCGTGGTAACGGTTCATCGTTAGCTAAGTTTCCAAAAGTATCTTTTCAGCACCCAGAGTACATCAAGTCTCAGCTTGAAAAGTTTCGTAATGGTACTCGTAATAATGACCTTAACGGTATGATGGGTGACATAGCTAAAAAGCTAACAGACAAAGACATTGAAGTGCTTTCTAAGTACTTAGGTGGTTTACACTAAAGTCGTATTTATCTAAATTTAGATATCAACTACAGTGTAATATGAAAAAAAAGCAACCTCGGTTGCTTTTTTTTGTGTCTGAAATTGGCGATATTGTCTTTTACTTTGTGAGACATTGACCATGCCAATGTATGGTAAAAGTCTTATTTTAAACGTCTTTTTTTTGTTAAGTTATTGTTATTTAAATAGGCTTTTATTTGAACATAGGTGCAATGTAAGAAAAAAGATATAAACCAGTTGTAACAAAATTATTAACGAGTAAATTAACACTTGTCGCAAAAAACAATAAAAAAATGGAAACAGCTATAAGGACAGTAGCGCGGCACGACTACATAGCACAATGATAGTGCTACTAAAGGAAATACTACAAAAGAGTCAGGATGACCGAAAATAATAAAATAACTCATGGAAGTTTAATAATAAAAACAAAATGGAATGAAACAAGGAACGTAAAAATAATAACAATACGGACTGATAATAATAAAAATAACAAAGACTAAAAAGTCGAAGGGAGAAGTGTCCATTCAATGGCGCTCAGATTAGTAGGCGGTAGAGATGTTTTCTCTACCGCCTTTTTATTTGTCCTGTTACAATACCTACCGTTTAGCAATTTGCTAGTGCGTAATTTTAAAGAGTAGCCCAACCTCTTAAGCGCAAACTGAATTCTTCTGGCTTTGCCAGCATTGCGATGCCTATTAATTTGCGCCTCGCTCAAAACCTCTTAAGTGAGATGATCAAGATATGAGTAGAAAGAAAAAGTCACGTAAAATCCCATCAAATGGACCTGTTCGCTTAAGCCAAGATAAGCTTAAAGAAATGCGTGCGTTAAAAGAGCAGCGTGTTAAAAAAACCAAAGGTGCTAAGCCAGGTTCGCGGAATGCGCCAGATTTGCTTGAAGAACAAAGCCAAACATCGCATTCAGGTTCAAGAGATAAACGTATTGGTAGTAAAAAACCGGTGTCTTTAGTGCCTGTTGCTGCTGAACCAAAAGTAGAAATGAAACGTAATTTAAAACCAGTGGTTGAACTTAAAAAAATAGTTAAGCCAGAGCTTACACCAGAGCAAGAGCTTGAAGAGCTTGAAAATGATGTACGTTTACTTAAGTTGGTTGAGCGTCATGAAGGCGGTGAGATGCTGACTGGAAAAGATGCTAAGTACTTTAATAGTCGCATTGCTCGTCATCAGGTTCTATGTAAGTTATTGGGTCTTGAAGACGAAGATGAGTTTGATGATGAAGATGATTTTGGCGAAGAGAGCAATTCAGACTTCGACCAGTATTTATCAAATGATCTTGCCAGTGAATGGTTAGACGATGATGAAGACGAAGATAAGTAATTAAGGGTATTTAATGAGTACTGCAGTTATCGTGGCTTTATGTTTAGGCGCTATCATTATAGCTGGTTTGGCATTTTATGCGGGTCAGTTGTTATATAAGTTAAGTGCGCAAAAAAAGTTAATAGCTAAAACACAAGCAGAGCAGAAGCAAAAGCTTGCAGCGTCTCGTTTAAAGCGAAATGCTAAGCTTGCCGACAGTATTCATTTAATCGCACGTGCAATGAATGAAGAGCAGTGTGAGTTTTCAGAGGGATGTTTGCGCGTGTGGGTGCTTATGTCGCAATACGGTTTTGAAGACGAACGAGATTTAACCATGCAGTATCCTGGCATTTATAAGATGTACCAGGTGGTAAAAGAAATGCCGACACACGATGCCCGCAAAAAATATTCTAAAAAAGAAATATTTAAGCAAGACACGGCGCGTTGGCGCGCAGAAGAAAGCTACAGTGATGAGATTAAGGCCGATTGCGTTAAGATTATCTCTGAGTTCAAAGCTGCTCCAGGTAGTGAAAACGTAGTTTTTAACTAAATCTCGTACATAACATTAAAAAGCATACCTAGGTATGCTTTTTTTGTGCCCAAATAATATTTAATTAGGGGGCTAAATGACTCGAGAAAAACGCGTTGCGTTGATTTTATTTTGTAAGTGGGCATCAAAACACATACAAATTATACGAATGAATAAGTTACCCCGTGGTGTGACACTGATGTGATTGTTTTCAATAATCACCATGTTCTCGTCTATAAGTGGTTTAAGAGAAACCAATGCCTCCGCAAAGTAGGTATCAAATTCAATATGATACTTTTTAGCAAACTCGTCTATATTTAGTTCAAACTGACAAATAAGCTGCTTAATAGCATCCGCTCGAATAACATCATCATGGGTTAAATGCATACCTTTACTAAGTGCGCAGCCGCTTTGCGTTTCAATGCTGTGGTAGTAATGCTTTAGCTCTTTTTTATTTTGTAAAATAGCGGTGCCAATTTGTGAAATAGATGATGCACCCAGCCCTAATAAATCACAATTACCATGCGTTGTATAACCTTGAAAGTTTCGATGCAATTGGCCTTCATTTTGTGCGATAGCCAGCTCGTTGTCTGCTTTCGCAAAATGATCCATACCAATAAACTGATAACCTGCTTGTGTCATCTGCTCTAAGGTATTTTTAAACATGGTTAACTTGTCGTGAGCGTTTGGTAAGTCGTGCTCTTTTATTTTGCGTTGTGCGGCAAATCGCTCTGGTAAGTGAGCGTAGTTAAATACCGAAACACGATCGGGGCTAAGCTCAATGAGTTGCTCTATTGTTTGTTTAAAGCTTTCGGGGGTTTGCAGTGGAAGCCCGTAAATCATATCGGCGTTAATTGATTTGAAGCCCAGTTCACGTGCCTGAGTAATTAACTGCTTAACGGTATCGGCATGTTGAGGGCGATTAACTGCAAGTTGCACGTCGTCATTAAAGTCTTGGATCCCAAACGACACTCGGTTAAAACCAAGCATTCTTAAATCAACCAACATATTTTCAGCAAGCGATCGTGGGTCAACTTCAATACCGCGCTCTGTTGTGCTGGTAAAATTAAAGTGCTGTTCGAGCAGGGTAATTAAGCGCTTCATTTGTTGGGTGGTTAAAAAGGTAGGAGTGCCTCCACCTAAATGCAGTTGCTCAACGCTATAGTGCTTAAACAAAGGTGCTTGTGCGGCAATTTCTTTTGCTAAAAAGTCTATATATGTATCGGCTTTAGATTGGTGGCGAGTAATTATTTTATTACAACCACAGTAGTAGCAAAGCTGACTGCAAAATGGAATATGAACATATAGAGAAAGCGAACGAGATTGAGATGATTCTACAGCCTTGATTAAATCGTGTTTATCGTATCCCTCATTCAAAGACAATGCGGTAGGGTAGGATGTATACCGCGGACCAGACACATTGTATTTATTAATGAGAGCTTGGTCCCATTGAGGAAGTTTTATCATCACGCACACCTAAGTTTTAACTAGAGCCGTGATTATAAAAAAGTAACGAAGGAGATATGTTGATCTATAACAAAAAAGGTGCCGAAGCACCTTTTTATCACAACGCATTACGCGTTAATACGTGACGGTATGCGCATCTTTTAAATACTGAAAAAGCTCTTTATAGCCTTTACCTGGCTTTTCGGCTTTGACTTCTTTTGCTGCATTACGTACTAATTGACGCATTTTTTGACGATCAAGCGATGGGAACTGCTCAATAGTCTCGTTTATAAGGCTATCACCTTGTTCTATTAGGTCTGAGCGCAGTTGCTCTATTTTTTTAACCAATACTTCAGCTTGGTTATTTTTATTAAGCATTACATCGATAATAGCTTTAATATCTTCAATGTTTTCTACTGTGCGCAGCGTTTTTGCAATGTAATTTAAGTGACGACGGTATGCATCACTCTTGTTACTAATTTTATCAGCAACAACCATCGCTTCTTTTAAATCGTCGTTTAATGGTAGGCGCTCACGCTGTTTTTTACCCATTTTGGCAATTTCAGAACCTAACTGATGAAACTCTTGCGCTTCGCGCTTAAGCTCTGTTCTTGATACGTATTCAATTTCTTCTTCAATTTCAGCAGGCTTGCCTTTTTTCTTCGCCATGGGGTGCTCTTAAATAAAAATAACTGGCGCCATTATACGCCATTCTTTTAGTGATTAATATTAGCTGATGTGGTGCAGTGAGTGTGTTAGCATTTAACTATAAGAAATGCATGCATTATGCCTCTAAGGCTCAGGACTTAATTTATGAAAAGCCAACAAAACGATCCAATTTATTCTCAAATATCGCAGGTTAAAGATGCGGTAGCCGAAGTACTCGAACATGCTAAAAAATTAGGTGCTACAGCAGCTGAAGCTGCAATGTCTAGTACGTCGGGTTTATCGGTGAGTACACGAATGGGTGAAGTAGAAACCATTGAGTTTAACCAAGATGGTGGCCTGGGTATAAGTGTTTATGTTGGCAATAATAAAGGCTCTGCCTCAACGGCTGATTTAAATCCTAAAACATTGCGCACAGTAGTAGAAAAAGCCATTGATATTGCAAAGTTCACATCAGACGATCCATTCAATGGGGTCGCCGATAAAGAGCTACTTGAGTTTAACCCACAAGATCTCGATTTATACCACCCTTGGGATGTAAGCCCAGAGCAAGGTATTGAGCTTTGCCATACTGCCGAGCAAGCGGCATTAAATGCTGATGAACGTATTGTAAATTCTGATGGCGCGAGTTTTTCATCGCATCAAGGGCTTCGTGTTTATGGGAACAGCCATGGTTTAATTGCTGGCTTTCCTCGCACACGTCACAGTATCAGTACCATGGTTATTGGTAAAGATGGCGAACAAATGCAACGCGATTCAGCATACACGGTTGCCCGCGATCAAGCAGGTTTAACAGATGCAGCAGCAGTCGGGCTTGAAGCCGCATCAGAAACATTGGCTAAACTAAACAGCCAAAAATTAGGAACAATGAAAGTCCCTGTTGTATTTAGGGCTGATATTGCAAACTCATTATTTGGCCATTTAGTGTCAGCGATTGGTGGTGGTGCACTTTATCGTAAGTCGAGCTTTTTACTCGACAGCCTTGGCACACAGGTATTTAGTAACTGTGTAAATATTGCTGAACGTCCACACATATTAAAAGGGTTAGCTTCATCACCGTTTGACAGCGAAGGTGTTAAAACGGTTGATCGTGAAATAATTCAAGGTGGTGAGTTACAAACTTATTTATTAGCAAGTTACGCCGCGCGTAAAATGAATATGACCCCGACAGGTCATGCCGGCGGTATTCACAACTGGTTAGTAGAACAAACGCATAATGATTTACAAGCATTGTTAAAAACAATGGGTACCGGCTTGTTAGTTACCGAGCTTATGGGGCAAGGCGTAAACACAGTAACAGGTGATTACTCTCGAGGTGCTGGTGGTTTTTGGGTTGAAAACGGAGAGATTCAATATCCAGTAAGTGAAATTACGATTGCCGGTAATTTAAAAGATATGTTTAAAGGTATTTCTGCTATCGGTGGTGATATTGAGCGCAGAGGCGGCATTCAAACTGGCTCTGTTCTAATTGAGCAAATGCAAATAGCGGGTGCTTAATACCTAAGTTATGCTTAATTATGGACACACTTAAGTTTACTCTGATGGTGCTAAATTTAAGTGTGTAAATAAGTACGAGTTGAGATATTTAATGGCTAAAGATAGATACGCACCAAAACCACTCACCGATATTATGGCGGGCCTAAACAACCGTCTGTCGGCTTACGCTGGTAAAAGCCAAGCTCTTGATACTCAGCAAACTTTACTAAAAGATTTTTTAGGCCCTAAATTAGGGGATAAGTGTCGCGTAAGTAATTATCGCGATGGCACTTTAATGATTGAAGCGGTATCGGCCCCGATAGCGCTTCGACTTAATTATTTAAAAATGGATATGCTTTCGCACTTTAGGGCGGCAGGTATGGCCGAATTAGGGCAAATTAAAATTACAGCTAATCCACAGGCAACTCAGCGATTAAGTTCGGCCAACAAACCCGCATCAGCCGCCGTCACAAATTCACGTAAAATGAGTGAACAAACAGCCGATTATTTAAATGCGATTGCCGACTCAGCACCACCTTCATTAAAAGAGAAGTTACAACGTTTGGCCCTACACGGTAAAAATAAGGGTTAATTGCCGGCTGCTTTATTAAGTTATTGGTAGGGCAATTTAGAACGTTTATCTCATTCAAAATACTTTGTTACATAATCTATTTCAATGTTGTCAAAATCAGGTTTAATATAGCGTTATTGCACTCAATAATTAGTGTAAGTTGATGCCCATTCCATTAAGTAAAAGCTGATTGCTATCTTGTTAAAGAGCTTAATGGAGTTGGTATGAGCAATTTATAAAATTGACTAACAAATGGATTAATTATGAATAAAGTAACAATGGCCGCAGCAAGTATTGCACTTGCGCTTGGCTTAGTGGGCTGTGGCGAAAAACAACAAGAAACCCAAGTAGCCGACACGCAAGCAGCAACAGCACCGGCAGAGAAACCGTTAGAGCTAGGTATTGAATTGGCTAATATGGACAGCTCAGTTCGCCCGCAGGATGACTTTTACTATCATGTAAATGGCACTTGGTTAGCAGCAACCGAAATTCCAGGTGACAAGTCTAACTATGGTTCTTTTTCGCAATTATATGATGAGTCGCAAAAAGCGATGAAAACGGCGCTTGAGAACGCCGCAGCCAATAAGTCGGCTGAAAAAGGCAGCGACGAGTATAAAATTGGCGCATTTTATAAAAGCTATATGAATAAAAACGCCCGTAATGAGCTTGGAATTACCCCGTTACAGCCGTCGCTAGATAGTATTGATAGCATTGAGTCTAAATCTGACTTAGTTGGCCTTATGGCGTCTATTCAACAGCAAGGTGGCACTTTACCGTTTGGTTGGTTTATTAACAACGATGCTAAAAATTCAAGCGAATATGCTTTGTATTTATCTCAATCTGGCTTGGGTTTACCTGATCGCGATTACTACTTAAAAGACGATGAGAAGTTTACTAAAATTCGCGCCTCTTACGAGCAATACATGACTGATGTGTTGACTAAAGCGGGTGTCAAAGAGGCCGCCCAAGCAGCAGCAAGCGTACTTGCTTTTGAAAAAACCATTGCTGATGCGCAGTGGAGCCGTGTACAAAGCCGTGATGCAACTAAGTCGTACAACAAAATGACTGTAGCCGAGGCAAATAAATTAGCAGGTGAGCTTGATTTAGCTGCATTCTTTAAAAATGCAGGTGTAAACACAGCTGATATTATTGTACGCCAACCTAGCTATTTAGAAGCGCTGGGGAGTATTTATCAAAACACTGACTTAGCAACCTGGAAAAACTACCTTAAGTTTCATTTTGTGAGTGGCTATGCGCAACTATTAAATGATGATTTGGTTGACCTTAAATTTAACTTTTACAGCACCACTTTACGTGGTGTAGAAGAGCAAGCACCACTTTGGAAAAAAGCCGTAGATGCGTCTAACAGTGTGTTAGGTGAAATTTTAGGTAAAGTGTACGTTAAAGACAATTTCCCGCCAGAAGCTAAAGCACGTATGGAAGAGCTAGTTGATAACGTAATTAAAGGTTACAGCGTTGCAATTGAAGGTCTTGATTGGATGGGACCTGAAACAAAAATTGCAGCACAGGAAAAACTAGACAAATTTATTCCTAAAATTGGCTACCCAGATAAGTGGAAGGATTACTCTGAGCTTGAAATTAATTCAGACGAGCTGGTAGGTAACTACATTCGTTACAGCCAATGGGCGTATAAAGACATGATTGCCAAATTAGGCAAACCTGTTGACCGTTCAGAATGGTACATGACACCGCAAACAGTGAATGCCTACTACAATCCGGTAAACAATGAAATTGTATTCCCTGCTGCTATTTTACAACCGCCATTCTTTAATTTAGAAGCGGATGATGCGGTAAACTACGGTGCTATTGGCGCGGTAATTGGACACGAGCTAGGCCATGGTTTTGACGACCAAGGCTCTAAGTACGACGGCGATGGTAATTTACGTAACTGGTGGACTGAAAGCGACCTTAAACAGTTTGAAGAGCGTTCAGGTGCGTTAGTTGAGCAATTTAACAAGTACAAACCGTTTGACGATGCAAATGTAAATGGTGAGCTTACGCTTGGCGAAAATATTGGTGACCTAGGTGGGTTAACAGTCGCGTATAAGGCATATCAGCTATCATTAGGTGATAATAAAGCGCCAGTTATTGATGGTTACACAGGCGATCAACGCTTCTTTATGGGGTGGTCGCAAATTTGGCGTCGTAACTACCGCGATGAAGAATTACGTAACCGTTTAATGACCGACTCGCATTCACCAAGCCATTATCGTGTAATTGGTATTTTGTCTAATATGCCAGAGTTTTACGAAGCGTTTGATGTAAAAGAAGGCGACAAAATGTATATCAAACCAGAAGACCGCGTAAAAATTTGGTAATCAGATAATTTTATACCAATCCGCAATAATACTTGATTATTTTTAGGGGCTAAAAGTGTCGTTATCTGCGTTAAAAAATTCTCATTTAGAATAACTAAATAACGAATTTTTTGCCTAGCTATCAACACGTTTATCTATCCTCAAAATAGATCACTTAATTAAGCAGATTGGTATTAGTTAACTAAAAACCAGTGAATAAAAAAGCCAGTAAGTTTAACTTACTGGCTTTTTTGATACGAAGATTTTAACGCTTACTTTATTGTTTCATTAGGGTTTCGTACATCCATGCTTCGTTAACTAAAATGTTTTTATATAAAGCGAGTTGGTTTTGAGTGCGTACTAAGTTGTGTTCGGGGTATGCGGTTTTAAAGTATATATCGTTATTTAAGTAATCTGTTAAAAATCGCACACTGAGCATCAGGGGCATTATTTTAGCGCCTAACAATAAGCTGGCCTGCTCTTTTTTACTCATTATTGATTTGAGTGGCGCTAAGTAACCTTTAACTAACGCTTCAAAAATCTCTTTTCGAATAATAACCTTATCAAGACTTGTCGAATCCTCTGCTTCTGCAGAGCAAAATGTACGTACCATATCGCCAAAATCATACAGTAAAAAACCAGGCATGCAGGTGTCTAAATCAATAACAGCTTTCGCTTTATGGGTTTTACTGCAGTACAGCATATTATTGATTTTAGTGTCGTTGTGGCAAACTCGAATAGGTAAATGCTGAGTTATAGCTTTTAGTTCAGTCACTAAGTGTTGTTGTGATAAGCAATATTCTATGTCGTTTTTACAGCGGTTAAGTCTGCTTTTATTACTATTCGTCATTGCTGTATTTAGCTGCTCAAAGCGCATTGCCAGATTATGAAAATCATCAATAACAGTATGTAGTGTGGCTGTATCAAAGTCGTGTAAGGCGCTTGCAAAAGTACCAAAGGCTAAAGCGGCTTGATATGCTTGCGCTGGATTTTTAACCACATCTTCACTGTAACTGTGCTCAATAAAGTTAAGTACACGATACGGCTCTTCATTAAGCATGGTTAAATACGCGTTGTTGCATGTATTAATGTGCTTAACAATATCGAGTGGATAGTTATTTTGCTGCTGCTTGGTATTCAGATGCTGCTCAATAAGTTGTGCGTTACTGACAAGTTGAGCAGGGTGTTTAAATACATGGGTGTTAAGCTTTTGCACAATGAATCGCTGATCAAAATGTGTTAGTAGCCATGTGCTATTGATATGGCCGCTACTTATGGTACTCAACTGAGTTGTTTCAGGGTTGAGTTTTAGCAGTTTACTTAACGTATTTTGTACAGTGTTATTCATTGTAACTCACTTAATTAAGCGTATCGAGATTGCAGTTTTTCAATTATTTCAGCATTAGCTGCGGGGAAGTCATAGTTAGTTAACTCACTAATATTTACCCATTCACTAGGTTGCCCTTCAGCGCCATGTGCTTGACCGCTAAAGTTACTGACAACGTGGATATCGAGTCTCACGCATTTGTCGCCATAATCGTGTTCAATTACCATGAGTTGGCTAGAGCTATGAATAGTAATACCTACTTCTTCAATTAACTCACGTTTTAGCGCTGCAAATACACTTTCACTTGCTTCAACTTTACCACCAGGAAATTCCCATAAGCCACCTTGATGCTGCTCGTTTGCACGTTTACAGATAAATATTGCATTATTTTTTTTAATTACACCAACGGCTACATTTACTATTTTTGTTGTCATATTTTTATCCCATAAAAAAAGCGACGCAAGCGCCGCTTTTTAATTACTTACAATGCGTCGTTATTTTAATTTACCACAACATTGCTTGAATTTTTGACCCGAACCACAAGGACACGGATCGTTGCGGCCAACTTTTGGCTCTGTTCTTGCCATAACCGTAGCACTTGGAGGTGCTTCGCCGCCTACGTGCTCAGCTTCTTCATGTTGGTACTCGCGAGGGGCATTTTCACTCTTACGGTGTTGCTCTTCTACTTTTTCAACATCTTCTTCTGCACGTACTTGTACTTTACTTAAAATGCTAACTACATCAACTTTTAAGTTTTCAAGCATTTCAGAGAACAGTTCAAACGATTCGCGCTTGTATTCTTGCTTAGGATTCTTTTGTGCGTAACCACGTAAGTGAATACCTTGACGTAAGTGATCCATCGCCGCAAGGTGATCTTTCCAGTGTTGGTCAAGACTTTGCAGCATAATTGCTTTTTCGAATTGACGTAGAACTGAATCACCAACTTGCTGCTCTTTTTGCTTGTAAGCTTGATCAACAGCTTCTTCAATACGCTCACGAAGTTTTTCTTCGTATAGTTTATTGTCGTCTGCTAACCATTGAGTAATTGGTAGCTCAATTAAGAAGTCTTGTTTTAAGCGCTCTTCAAGACCTGGTACATCCCACATTTCAGCAAGGCTTTGTGGAGCAATGTATTGATCTATTGTATTGCTTAGTACGTCACCACGAATTGCTGTGATAGTTTCTGAAATATCACCTTCTTCAAGTAATTCATTACGCTGAGAGTAAACAACACGACGTTGATCGTTTGCTACGTCATCGTATTCAAGTAGCTGTTTACGAACATCAAAGTTACGTGCTTCTACTTTACGCTGTGCATTTTCAATTGCGCGGTTAACCCATGGGTGTTCAATTGCTTCACCGCGTTGCATACCTAGTTTACGCATCATGTTAGTCATGCGCTCGCCGGCAAATATACGCATAAGCGCATCGTCCATCGAAAGGTAAAAACGGCTAGAACCAGCATCACCTTGACGGCCAGAACGCCCACGTAATTGGTTATCTATACGGCGCGATTCATGGCGCTCAGTACCAATAATGTGCAAACCGCCAGCATCAATAACTGCATCGTGGCGAAGTTTCCACGCGGCTTTAATTTCTGCAATTTGTTCATTAGTTGGGTTTTCTAGTTTTTCAACTTCGCTATTCCAGTTACCACCTAGCACAATATCGGTACCACGACCGGCCATGTTAGTTGCAATGGTAACAGTACCAGGTAAACCTGCATCTGAGACGATATCAGCTTCTTGTGCGTGGAATTTAGCATTAAGTACATTGTGCTTAATTTTTTCTTTGCGTAAAAACTGTGATAGGTACTCAGAGCTTTCAATTGAGATAGTACCTACTAGTACAGGCTGTCCGCGTTCTTGACAGTCTTTAATATCAACTAAAATAGCTTCGTATTTTTCTTCTTGCGTTAGGTAAACTAAATCAGCGCGATCATCACGGATCATTGGCTTATTAGTTGGCATAACAACGGTATCTAGGCCATAAATTGACTGAAACTCAAATGCTTCTGTGTCGGCTGTACCTGTCATACCCGCTAATGTTTCGTACAAACGGAAGTAGTTTTGGAACGTAATAGACGCCAATGTTTGGTTTTCGTTTTGAATTTTAACACCTTCTTTAGCTTCCACAGCTTGGTGTAAACCTTCAGACCAACGACGACCTTCCATTGAGCGACCAGTATGCTCGTCAATGATGATAACTTCGTTTTCTTTAACAACGTAATCAACATCTTTTTGATATAATTTGTGCGCGCGAAGGGCTGCGTAAACATGGCTTAATAACGTGATGCTGGCGGCAGAATAAAGCGAATCGCCTTCTTCAATTAAACCACGTTCGCTAAGTAAATCTTCTACTTTAACTTGGCCGCGCTCAGTTAAATGAACTTGCTTAGACTTTTCATCGATTGTGTAATCGCCGTCGCCTTCAACACCTTCCTCGTCTTCTTTTTCTTGGAGTTCAAGTAAAGGAACGATGGTATTTATTTCAGTGTATAGCTGTGAGCTGTCCTCGGCTGGACCTGAGATGATAAGCGGTGTACGCGCTTCATCAATTAGGATTGAATCCACCTCATCGACTACAGCGTAAAATAATGGACGCTGAACGCGCTCATCAATACTAAATGCCATGTTGTCGCGAAGGTAATCAAAACCAAACTCGTTGTTTGTACCGTAGGTGATGTCAGCAGCATACGCTTGCTTTTTTTGTTGTGGCATCATGCCAGGCACATTGCAGCCAACCGTTAGGCCTAAAAATTCAAATAACGGACGGTTAGTTTCAGCATCGCGCTTTGCAAGATAGTCATTCACGGTAATAACGTGAACCCCTTTACCTGTTAAGCCGTTTAAGTAAGCAGGTAAGGTTGCCGTAAGTGTTTTACCTTCACCGGTACGCATTTCTGCAATACGGCCTTCGTGTAAAACCATGCCGCCTAGTAACTGTACGTCAAAGTGGCGCATGCCATTAACGCGTTTAGATGCTTCACGAACTACTGCAAATGCTTCAGGTAGAATATCGTCAAGGCTTTGTCCGTTATCGTAACGTTCTCTGAATTCTGCTGTTTTAGCGCGTAAATCTTCATCAGAAAGGGCTTCTAACTGCGTTTCTAGCGCATTGATTAGCGCGACCGTCTTTCTAAAGTTTTTAATAGTGCGGTCGTTGCGACTACCAAAAATCTTGGTAAATAAATTAGATATCATGATAAAACCGTTACAATCAATTCGTTGTTAGCCGCGTATCGGCTAACCCATTTTTAACAATTGGTAATTAATATGTGCTTTTAAGTAACACTTAGTACATATTAATTAGCAATTTTGTATTAAACCATTCAAAAAGCACTGTTTATTACGTGCGCTACTATACCAGACTCTGCCAAACAACAAACTATCTCAGCAAAAAGATCTGTATATAAAATAGAAAAATTTGATCTGCATTCTAAAAAAGCCGTGGTATTAACTCATTACTATAAAAATAGTAATGAACTGTGAATATATGGTGCTTAAAAAATTAAAAACAAGGGGGGCGTTACATTTGTGAACTTTGGCTATTTATGCTCAGATAATAACATTGAGTAACGATGCGTTTAACATAAAGGTGTGTGTAAACATGCAAAATAAAGTAAATAAATTAGTGGTATTGGGCGCTGGCTGGTTAGGTCATGCTCTTTGTGTGAATGCACAACAGGCAGGTTGGAAGGTGCAGGGTACTCGTCGGTCAAATACACGAGAATTTGATTTTGAACGCCAGTTTAAATTAGCAGGTAATCAGCTAATACATCAGGTTGATTTAGAGGGGGCGTATTGGGTGTGTGCCATTCCACCACGAAGTCGTCATAGCGAGAGTAATTACCCAGAAACACTTACTGCAGCCTTGGCGTTGTCTAAAAAGTTAAATGCAAAAGGGTTTTTATTATGTTCATCCACAGGGGTTTACGACCAAGAACCCGGTGTATACAGTGAAAGTAGCGATATTGCTTGCGCCAATCCAAGGCAAACAAAGTTGTATCAGGCCGAAGAGCAAGTCCTTGAGCAAAACGGTAAGGTACTGCGTTTAGCAGGATTACTTGGCCCAAACAGAGAGCCGGGTAAGTTTGTTGCGGGTAAAGAGCTTAATACTTCAAGTCAGCAAGTGGTTAACATGGTGCATCAGCAAGATGTAATAAATGCTATTTTTGCGGTAATAGCGCATTGGCAAGTAGGACAAAATATTTACAATATCGTTAACCCCGAGCACCCAACAAAAGCCGATTACTATGCATTAAAGTGTAAGCAGCATGGTGGCGAAATGCCAAAATTTACGAGCGATGAAAAAGCTGAGCGCAAGGTTATTGGCTCAGCTATCGAGGCGTTAGACTTTACTTACCAGTACGGTATTTAGGGCATATTTTTAATAAGAAGGGAGAGGGTTGCGGTCAATAAAGTCGCACAATTTACCTTCGCTCAATAGTGCGTTAGTTTGCTCTATATCGGGGGCGAAATAGCGATCTTTATCGTAATAGTTTACGTGTTCGCGTAATAAATTTTTTGCCTTTAAGACTTTATCACATGGGTTTAGCGGTTTTCTAAACTCTAAGCCCTGTACCGATGCAAGCCACTCTATAGCCAAAACACCTTGTGTATTATTTGCCATTTCTTGTAATCGCCTCGCGGCAAACGTGGCCATTGAAACGTGATCTTCTTGGTTTGCAGATGTTGGTAAGCTATCTACAGACGCGGGATGCGCAAGCGATTTATTTTCAGATGCCAATGCTGCTGCTGTCACTTGAGCAATCATAAAGCCAGAGTTTACGCCACCGTTTTCAACTAAAAAGGGTGGTAATTTTGATAAGTTAGAATCAATAAGTAGGGCAATTCTGCGCTCTGCTAGAGCGCCAATTTCAGCAATTGCAATAGCGAGGTTGTCGGCGGCCATAGCGACAGGTTCAGCGTGAAAGTTTCCGCCAGAAATAATATCGCCCACATCAGCAAATACGAGTGGGTTGTCGGTTACCCCATTTGATTCGCACAGTAATACTTCAGCTGCTTGGCGTATTTGTGTTAAACACGCGCCCAATACCTGAGGTTGGCAACGTAAACAATAAGGGTCTTGTACTTTTTCACAGTTAACATGTGAGTCGCTAATTTGTGATTGAGTATTAAGCAAATCTCTAAACACTTGCGCAGTATCTATTTGACCACGTTGCCCACGAATTTCGTGAATACGTGAGTCAAAAGGTGCGCGGCTACCCATTGCTGCCTCAATACTTATAGAGCCTATTACACAGCTTTGTGCATATAAATCTTCTGCTCTAAATAGCCCCTGTAATGCAAAAGCGGTAGACGCTTGGGTACCGTTAAGCAGTGCTAAACCTTCTTTTGCTGCAAGCGTAAGCGGTTCAAGCCCTGCTATTTTCAAACCTTCAGCCGCACTGATTATTTTACCCTGATGGCGCATTTGGCCTTCGCTTAGTAAGGGTAAGCACATATGTGCAAGTGGAGCTAAGTCACCTGAAGCGCCAACAGAGCCTTTTTTAGGAACGCATGGGTAAACTTCACTATTAAGCAGTTGTATAAAAAACTCGATGACTTGTAAGCGAATGCCTGAAAAGCCACGAGAAAGCGAGTTGATTTTTAGTGTAACCATCAATCTCACTGTGCTGTCGTCCATGTACTCGCCAATGCCAGCGGCATGAGAAAGCACAATTGAACGCTGAAGTAGCTCAAGCTCGTCATCGGCAATTTTGGTATTAGCAAGCAGGCCAAACCCGGTGTTAATCCCGTACACTGTGCGTTGCTCATTAATGACATTTTGAACGGTTTGTGCGCTGGCAGCGATTTGAGATTCGGCATTTTTTTCAAGGTTTATTTGTACACTTGATGCATTAATCTTTCTTAGACTATTTAAATCAAGCGAGCCGGGTGTGAGAGTTAGTTCGACCATGATTATTCCTCGTTCAGCATTGGTAAGTCTAAGTTTTGCTCTTTGGCACAGTTTTTTGCGATGTCGTAACCGGCATCTGCATGGCGCATTACACCGGTAGCGGGGTCATTCCAAAGCACGCGACCAACACGTGCTTTCGCTTCGTCTGTACCATCGGCAACAATAACAACACCTGAGTGTTGGCTAAAGCCCATTCCTACACCCCCACCATGGTGAAGTGATACCCACGTAGCGCCGCTTGCCGTGTTAAGCAGAGCGTTAAGTAACGGCCAATCAGAGACGGCATCTGAACCATCTTTCATGCTTTCTGTTTCACGATTAGGACTTGCTACTGAGCCAGAATCAAGATGATCACGACCAATAACAATGGGGGCTTTAAGCTCGCCATTTTTTACCATTTCATTAAATGCAAGTGCTAAGCGTGCTCTATCTTTTAACCCCACCCAGCATATGCGAGCCGGCAAGCCTTGAAATTGAATGCGTTCGCGCGCCATATCAAGCCAGTTGTGCAAATGTGCATCATCAGGAATTAACTCTTTTACTTTAGCATCTGTTTTATATATATCTTCTGGATCGCCCGATAAAGCGACCCATCTAAACGGACCAATACCTTGGCAAAATAATGGACGAATGTAAGCAGGAACAAACCCAGGGAAATCAAATGCGTTTGTAACACCTTCTTCAAATGCCATTTGGCGAATATTATTACCGTAGTCAGTGGTTGCCGCGCCGGCTTTTTGTAATGCTAGCATGGCATTAACTTGCACTGCCATTGATTGCTTGGCTGCTTTTACAACCGCTTTTGGGTCTTGTTCACGCATTTTAGCGGCGTGTTCCATAGTCCAACCTTGTGGTAAGTAACCATTAAGTGGATCGTGTGCTGAAGTTTGATCGGTCACTACATCGGGTGTAATACCGCTGCTTACAAGTGTGCTAAATATATCTGCGGCATTGCCCAGCAATCCAACAGAAATTGCTTTTTCGTTAACACATGCGTCAGTAATTAACTGCAATGCATGTTCAAGGTTTGTGGCTTTAACATCAACGTAGCCAGTTTTAATGCGAAAATCGATGCGGCTTTCGTCACACTCCACAACTAAGGCGCAAAAGCCGGCCATAGTTGCCGCCAGTGGCTGCGCGCCGCCCATGCCACCAAGGCCGCCTGTTAACACCCATTTACCTTTGGCTTGACCATTAAAGTGTTGCTTAGCCATGGCTACAAATGTTTCGTACGTGCCTTGTACAATGCCCTGAGAGCCAATATAAATCCAAGATCCAGCCGTCATTTGGCCGTACATCATTAACCCTTTTTTGTCTAGCTCGTTGAAGTGCTCCCAGTTAGCCCAGTGGGGTACCAAGTTTGAATTTGCAATTAAAACGCGAGGAGCATTGCTGTGTGTTTTAAATACGCCAACAGGTTTACCTGACTGAACAAGCAATGTTTCGTCATCATTTAATCGGTCTAGGGTTGCTATTATTTTATCAAAACTTGGCCAATCACGTGCTGCTCTACCAATACCACCATAAACAACTAATGCGTGAGGATGCTCTGCAACTTCAGGGTCTAAATTGTTCATGAGCATGCGTTTTGCTGCTTCAGTTTGCCAGCTTTTTGCGCTTATCATATCGCCATGCGGTGCACGTATTACGCGACTTGTGTCGAGTCGGTTAGTCATGTGTTGCTCCTGTTGTATATACAAGGTGATTTGTCACAAAAAAAGCGCATGATGCGCAATTTTGTTTATCTTATTTTTTAAACGTTAAGTGTCCGCCCAAGCGGTATTTGCTACCAGGCGATACAAGGCGTGCAAAACTTACAATACCGTTAACTGACCATGTTCTGCGAATAACTTGCAGGCAAGGCTCTTCGTTATATAGGTTTAACCATTGGCACATTTCGTTGTTGGGCATAATGGCTTCTACTGTGTGTCTAGCTTGGGTGAGAGGTGCAACACTTGAAAGATACTCATGAGGAGTCGTTGCACTAAAGTCTTGTTGTAAATAGCCGCTGGCAAGCGCGGGATTCACAAAGCGTTCTTCAAGCTGTAATGGGCTGTCGTTTTCGTTATGAACCAGTACGCTTCGGTACACAACGCTATCTACTTCTACTCCTAATGCGATAGCAATAGGGGCAACCGCGTTTATTGATTCAAGTATAAGCACGCTACAGGTGTAGTTGCCGTTACGCTCTTTAACTTCATCGGCAATATTTTTAATTTCAAGTAATGAAGACTGCGACTTAAACGAAGCAACAAATGTTCCAAGGCCTTGGCTACGCGTAAGTATTCCAGATTCTGTTAATTCGCTAAGTGCGCGGCGAGCGGTCATTCTGCTAACGCTAAATTGTGTGCTTAGCTCGTTTTCAGAGGGAACGCGTTGGTTTTCTTGCCACAAACCGCTGCGAATTTTATCAACAATAAATTGTTTTATTTGCGCAAATTTAGGTGTTGTCATTAACTGGGTAGCTGTATTAGGAGTAATTTATATTAAATAAGATGACACAATCCTCTTGTATATACAAGATGTGTTGTTAGACTATATTTCAATCATGTCAGGGTATGTATGGACTGCAATATGCAAAACACTCAACAAAATAATAACTTAGAAAATATCGATTTACTTTTAATCGATGCAAATATTGCCACAATGGATCCTACTAGAGATACACCTTATGGGATCATCGAAAATGCAGCCTTAGCGATTAAAAACGGTGAAATCGTGTGGCTGGGTGAGCAAGCATCGCTGCCGCCATTTGACGTTTTCGCAACGCCAACCTTGAGCATAAAAGGGCAATGGTTAACACCTGGGTTAATAGATTGTCATACCCATTTGGTGTTTGCAGGATCTCGTGCGCAAGAATTTGAGCAGCGATTACAAGGTGTAAGCTATGAACAAATTGCAACTCAAGGCGGAGGCATTGCAAGTACAGTAAAAGCAACCAGAGCTGCACATAGAGAGCAACTATTTGTTGATGCCAAAGACAGACTAAATACACTGTTAAAAGAAGGCGTAACAACGGTTGAAATTAAGTCGGGTTATGGGCTCGATACCGCGAACGAAGTTAAAATATTAGAAGTGGCACGATTGCTGGGTGAACATCATCCCATTGATATCAAAACAACATTTTTAGGCGCTCATGCATTACCTAATGAATACAAAGGCCGTGCAGATGAATATATTGATTTGGTGTGCAACGAGATGCTTAAACAAGTTGTTGCAGGTGACCTTGCTGACGCCGTTGATGTGTTTTGCGAAAATGTGGGGTTTAGTCATGAGCAAACTAAGCGCGTATTTGAGGCGGCGGCTAAACATAATTTGCCAGTAAAATGCCATGCAGAGCAGTTATCTAATCAGTATGGTGCTGAGCTGGTGGCCGAATTTAATGGGTTATCTGCAGATCATATAGAATACCTTGATGAGCAAGGTGTAAAAGCCATGGCAAAGGCTGGCACTGTGGCTGTGCTGTTACCGGGGGCATTTTATTTTTTAAGAGAGACAAAACAGCCACCTATCGCGTTATTAAACCAATACAAAGTGCCAATAGCTATTGCTAGCGACTTCAATCCGGGTACTTCACCGCTGTGCTCGGTACAATTAATGATGAATATGGCATGTACTCTATTTAGGTTAACACCAGAACAAGCGTTAGCAGGTGTTACCAGCAACGCAGCTAAGGCACTGGGTTTAAACGATAGAGGAGTGTTAAAAGTGGGAGCCAGAGCCGACATTGCACATTGGCAAATAAGCCATCCATCGCAATTAAGTTACCAATTCGGCGTAAATAAACTGTCAAATTTATGGATTTTGGGTAGACTTAATTAGTTTGTATTATTTTTGTTCATATTTAACAAGTTGTTGTTAAAGTTTTTTTACGAATACGAGTGCCGTTAACTTGAATATATTAACCGACAGTAATTTTCCGATTTTTTTCAGTGGTGCGCTTTTAATGGCGATGATCACTACTTTATTTTCGGTTAAAAATACCAATATTAAATTTAGTTATTTATGCACAGGTGTTGTAGGTTTAGCTATTTTAAGTAGCGGTGAAGCATGGCTAGCTATTTTATTGGCCTTTGGTTTTTGCTTTCATTTATGGCAATCATTTGAGCGTAATAATTGGAGTATGATTATTACCAGCTCCGCCGCTGGATTGTTATTTGTGGTGCTGTTTTCAGCGCATCTATTATTAGACGTACCGTTATTTTGGGTTGTATTAGCTATATTATTATGCGCTGTTGTGGGGTTGTTAAACGATGAAAGCGACGATCCCAAAGTGACCATAGAACCCAAAAAGCTTGATGACGCGTTTGTTGAAGAGTCACCGCTTTCGGTATTTGCCAGCAAAAAAGAGTTACGCCAAGGGTATTACACATGGTGTGATAATACCCAAGTTGAAGCCGTGCTCATCATTATCAGGCTTGAAGGTTTTGAGCAAGTGAATCAGCATATTGGCCGTGGGTTTGGTGATGTTTTATTAGCGCAATCAGCAAATAGAATACAAGAACAATTAGAAAACAAAGAAGTGATTACTTTAGTGGGTAATGAAAAACTAGCTCATTTAGGTGGGTTAAATTTTGCGTTTATTTGCAGCTTAGCCAACCACAAGCATTTACACGAACAAATTATTGATACCATACTCGGTGCAACACTTAAGCCTTTTAATGTCGCCAATTGTACGATTGAGGTGAAAGCGAGAGCAAGCTATGTTGCCTGTAATGAGCAAGATACTAACTTTGACGATTTAATTTCCTATGCCTACTTAGCGCTAGATAGCCAGCCTACTCAAAAAGTGGTGCCTTATCACCAGCAAATGATGATTGAGCAATTAGAACAGCAAGCGCGTTTAAAAGAACTTGCTAACATTGACTTTGCAAGCGAGCTTGAGTTGTATTTTCAACCGGTTATTTGTAATAAAAATGGTCAAATTGAGTTTTTAGAACTGTTATTGCGTTGGCAGCATCCTAAACAAGGGATTTTATCTGCTAATCGTTTTATTGATGATATTAGAATTGCAGGGCTTGGTTACCCACTTGCTAAGTTTGTTATAGAGCGGGCTGCAGAACTTGCTATGGCACTTAGAATAGAAGGCATAGCCATACCGCTAAGCATTAATGTATTTGGCCCAGAAATGCTTAATGAAGAGTTTGTTGAGTTTGTTGATAATGTAATAACTGAGCACAACTTGCAAATGGGGGATTTAATTGTTGAGTGTCCATTACATATATTTACGGGGCTCGATGATAAAGGCAGAGCAATGATCGCAAGGCTGAACAATATTGGCTTAAAGCTTTGTGTTGATGGCTTAGGTGATAACCCTGTACTGCTTTCTAAGTTACCTAGCTTAGCGGTGGAATATATAAAAGTAGCGCCGTCATTAACTGCTGATTTTAGCAACCAAAATAATATCCGCAGTTTAGTTGGTGGTATGGTTGAAATGCATAATCAGCAAAAAACAAAAGTCATTTTTGAAGGGGTGGAAACCCTTGAGCAACTTAAATTTGTTAAAAGTTTAAATGCGTATGCCGCACAAGGTTATTATTTTGGGCATCCGCTGAGCAGTATCGGTTTAATGAGCTGGTTAAAAGAGTGGCGACAAGCGCAAGAATAATAAAACAAAAATTGAGTAAGTAAGCTTTACCCGACCTTTCACCATTCTTAAATGACTTTAAGCTATAAACAGAACGCAAGGGCGTTTTTAACTCAGAGTATAAACTCGCCTACAATTTTATTGTCTCTAAAATAAACCTCAACATGAAAGGCTAAGGTGCCTTCGCTTCTCTTGCGAGTATAAAACTATTTACCAATGCACTGATCACTTGTCCTACATGTGTGGCACCTGTTTCAGGTCCGTTTGGATGTTGGCTTGGTGATGCCTCACATAAGTGTAAGTATTTAGCGTTTCGATTACTTGCTGCTTTATATATAAAATGTTCAGTGTCGCTGACACTAAACCCACAGCATGTATAGGCACTTACAGGCATAAATGTAATACTGTCTAGATCTACTTCAATGCCTAGGGGTAATGAATCAAAACCGTTAATAGCCTTATCAATAGACTGAGTAAGCGTTATGTCGCGTTTTACTTTGAGTGACTGGTAGCTATCAAACGTAAAGTTTGCCTGCGTCATGGCATCAATAATTGCTTGGTTATTTTTCTGCTCGTGTAAGCCAATAACATGGTAATTATTGAGTAGCTTCTCGTTATAAGCATATCGAAACCCATTGCCACTGTGGCGTCCTTCGCATTCTCTAAAGTCAGCATGAGGGTCAAAGTTTATTGCATTAACTAGTGTATGCTGTGAACCACTAAGTGCACGAATAATCCCTAAGCAGTTATTATGCCCGCCACCAATCACAATTGGCTCAAGACCCGCTTTAAATATCAGATTTAATACGCTTTCTACGCGCTCATCTAACTGTTGGCATAGCAAACGCAATTGCTGAAGTTGTTCAGGGTTTTTGTTGTTTAGCAGGTTACTTTGCGCCATTAGGTCATCAACGTGAACTTCGCCAAGTAACAACACTTTTTGAGTGGCAATAAATTGATTATGGGGTTGGTTTAAAAATTTAGATAAAAAAGCAGGCCAGGCTTCACTTGCTCCATCATTGCCTAAATTGGCTTTAGGGCCAATGTCTTCACATATGCCTAAAAGCACATAGCGCATACCAAACTCAGCGGCATCAACAAGGGCTTGTTGAACATCTACGTGAGTGTCGAGTAAAGACATGGCTTGCCATGCTTTTTTTTCGTTTGCGCGGGTAGAGCAAAAAGCTTTAACCGCGCTTTCATCATATACTTTTAACTGAGTGGTCACGTTATACTTCTACAACTTCCAACTCAAGTTCCTCAGCAGATAACACAATACCCGTGCTATCGGCATAGATAAAGTCATCATCGAAAAACGACACACCAGCAAAGTTAACACCAATGCCATTTTCGCCAGCGCCTTCGCTGTCGGCAGCCACAGGGATTGATGCTATGGCTTGAATACCTACATCAAGCTCTTCTAGCTCATCTACATGACGGACAGCTCCGTACACAACAATGCCATTCCAATTGTTTTCAAAAGCAAGTTCAGCAAGTTCAATATCAATAAGTGCACGGCGAGTAGAGCCACCACCGTCAATTAATAGCACCTGGTCTGTACCGTCTTGAGATAGTATTTCGCGGATCAGTTCATTATTTTCAAAACATTTAACCGTTTTAATGCGGCCACCAAAACTGTGTCGACCACCAAAGTTGATGAACATTGGCTCTAGCACGTCAACCACATCAGCAAAGTGGTCACATAAATCAGAAGTGCTGTAATCCATTATTTTATCCTCAAAAGGTACATTAATTTATAACTCAGTATACCTGCCTTATATCCAATAACAACGACTTAATCGTAGTAAATTTAAGCAAAACAAGGAGTAAATCAATAATAGCAACAATAGTGTCTTAAAAGCGTCACTCAATTGTTATTTACAACACCTAAGCTAGTTCAGTGTTCATATATTATGCAATGGGGAATAAGCAATGAGTGAGAATAATATACTGAAAAAAGTAGCTCAGTTTGATGAGCGACTATTTTTAACGTTGTTTAATTGCAACTCACCTAAGTGGTTAAAAAAATTGGCATTTGGGTTATCTAAAAGTGGCGATGGCGGATTGTATTTAATTATCTGTGCAGGCGTGTGGTGGCTTAGTAAAAACGAGCAGTACCAGTTACTCCCTATTGCCATAATGCTTGGCTTTATTATTGAACGCCCCATTTACTTTTTAGCTAAAAAGTATTTTGCACGAATAAGACCATGCGATTGTTTAGTAACCAATGCCTACATAGTACCAAGTGACAAATTTAGTTTACCGTCAGGTCACAGTGCTGCCGCTTTTTTAGTTGCTATTATTCTGTGCCATTTTTTCCCTCAATATGTATGGATATTCTTAGCATGGGCTGGTGGCGTGGCAATATCGAGGGTGGTATTGGGGGTCCATTATCCGGCTGATATTATCATTGGTGCGCTTATAGGCAGTTCATGTGGTTTATTTGCACTAGCGGTGGTGGTGCCAGCATGAAAATATTATATGGTATTCAAGGCACAGGAAATGGCCACATAACACGAGCCCGTGTAATGGCAAGTTGTTTTAAAAAGTTGAATATTGAAGTGGATTATGTTTTTTCAGGACGTGCAAATAAAGACTACTTTGATATGCAAGACTTTGCGAACTATAAAAGCTTTAGAGGGCTATCGTTTAATACTAAAAACGGGCAAGTGAAAAGCCTGCAAACAGTAAAAAATGCACGTATTTGTAGATTAATAAAAGACATAAAAACACTCGATGTTAAACAGTATGATTTTGTACTTAACGACTTTGAGCCTATTACGGCTTGGGCAGCTAAACGCGCCGCTATACCGGTGGTTGGTATTAGTCACCAGGCGGCATTTTTATCAAGCAGTGTGCCTATGTTTAGCCGGGGAATTTTACGTAAATCATTAATTAAAAATTATGCCCCTGCCGATACCTATTTAGGGGTTCATTGGCAGCCATTTGCTGAAAACATTATTCCACCATTTATTGCACATCATGAGCATAGTAATCCTGTTGCGATTATTAACAAAGTGTTGGTGTACTTGCCCTTTGAAAACCTTGCTAGCATTATTGACTACCTAAAGGACTTTCCCGAAAAAGAGTTTTACTGTTATCACCCCGATGCGCAAAATAGATCGCTAGGTAATATACATTTACGTTCGCCTTCAAGATCTGACTTTTTAAATGATTTAGCCAATACAAGCGGCGTGATTGGTAATGCCGGATTTGAACTTGCCAGTGAGGCATTAAAGTTGGGTAAAAAGTTATTACTTAAACCTTTAAATGGGCAATTTGAGCAGGGTGAGAACGCACAAACTTTACGCTCTATGGGAATGGCCCATGTGATGAATTATTTAAACCCTCAAGCATTAGATGATTGGAATAATGCCCCTCAAAATAAGCAAATTAATTTTCCAAGTGACCCAGAACCGCTTTTGAATTGGTTATTACAAAAGCAATGGCACAAAACGCAATTACTTCACAAGGGATTATGGGGAAGTGTTAACTTGTAATATTAGGTTCTGGTCAGGTATGACCAGTTTGTCAAAAGCTAAAAAAACTGAAGCAGTTTAAGGCATTAGTCTATAATAAGATTGCATATTAACCAAAGGTGTTTGAAATGAGTTTTTTAGAAAATTTGACGATTAAGAGGCGACTGCAACTTAATGCTTTGGTAGTTGGTTTAGCAATGGTTATTCTACTATGTGTAATTATTTTTGAGGGAAGGGAAAATCTTAAGTTAAATCAGACTATACAGTTAGCGAAAGAGCTGAACATTCAGCAATTAGAATTGAGAAAGAACGAGAAAAACTTTTTGTTTTACAAAACTGAGAGTTCTTTAGAGTCGTTCGAAAAAGAGTATGCAGTCTTGGATACAAAGTTAGCTGAATTACAGGCTTTAATGTCTAGTCTAAATATTGATACTCAAAAAGCAGCGCATTTAAAAAGCTTAGTTGCTAAATATAATAGCGATTTTAATAACGTAGTCTCTCTTCAAAGAAAAATAGGCTTAAATCCTAAAGACGCGCTTTATGGTGAACTAAGGGATGCAGTGCATAAAGTAGAAACCTTACTTAACGAGCAGCAAAGCGATGAGTTGCTAGTACTTATGTTGCAATTAAGACGTGCTGAGAAGGATTTTATGCTGCGCTTAGATACCAAGTATCTCCCCCGTTTTGACGACACTATTACGAAGCTTGAACAAAGCCTTTCTAGTTCAACAATAGACTCAAGCACCAAATCAGAACTCAATAGTTTAATTGCTACTTATCAAAATTCTTTTCAGGCGCTTGTAAAAGCCCAAGTTGAATTAGGGGTAAACTTAGAGTCAGGAGCTCTTGGCAAAATGCGGGAAAGTGTGTCGAAAAGTGACACTGTTGTTAGCCAAATTGTTGAGGAAACAGTAACTCATGTTAAAAACAGCGTAAGTGAGGCGCAGTTTTTGGCAATTACTATTTTCGTTATTGCAGGCGTTATTGTTTTATTACTTGTTTACTTTACTAGCCATTCAATCATTGTTCCTATTGAACGCGTTTATCACAGCATAAATGACATTAGGCGCAATAACGACTTAAGCGTAATGATTGAGCAAACAGGTAAAGATGAAATCACAATCATGACGACTGACTTTAATAGTTTAATAGGTGATTTTAAAAACCTGATTTACGAAGTAAATGGCGCATTAAACACACTCAATGTAGCAACAGATCATTTATCTGAGAGCACTGCAGCCACAAGCTCAGGTATGCAAGAGCAATTACACGAAGCTGACATGGTTGCTACCGCAGCCACAGAAATGCAAGCGACTATTCAGGATATTTCGCATAATACTGAAGCGGCAGCTAAAAAAGCGGAGTCTACAAACTTGAGTGCTCAACAAGGCCGCAGCGAAGTTGAATCAACCGTTAACCATATCAGAGAATTGTCTGGATCTTTAGGCAGTGCATCTGATGTGGTGTCTCAACTAGAAAAAGACGGTGAAACGATTGGCTCGGTTCTTGATGTTATTCGTGGTATTGCTGAACAAACTAACTTACTTGCGCTCAATGCTGCAATTGAAGCCGCTCGTGCTGGCGAGCAAGGTCGCGGCTTTGCGGTGGTTGCTGATGAAGTACGCTCATTAGCCCAGCGTACGCAAGAGTCTACTAGTGAAATAGAAGGGATTATTAATACCCTGCAGCAACGTACTCAGGAAGTTGTAAGCATTATGCACCAATGTCGCTCACAAGGTGATGAAAGTGCATCTCAGGCAATTAAAGCGGGTGAGTTGTTGGGTGCTATTACTGAAGATGTGCAAACCATCATGGAAATGAGTACACAAATTGCCGTTGCTATTGATGAGCAAAGCCAAGTTGCATCAGAGGTTAATAAAAACGTGGTACGTATTAGAGATATAGCACAAGATGCATCAGAGCATGCATCGCGTAACGCGCAAACTAGTGAAGAGGTATCTGAGCAAGGTCGCGTACTATATGCTGCGATAGATAAATTTAAAGTCTAAACTTATTGAAGAGCCAATAAGGTTTAAGGAATAAACTTTATTGGCACACTGTCTTTGTTTTTTGTGTTTTCGCTTACACGTTCTAAATACTCATCCCATAACTTAGTCTGCTGTTCTTGCAGCTTAGCAAAATAGTTCCAGCTAAATAATCCGCTATTATGGCCATCGTCAAAATCTAGGCGCAATGCGTAATGCCCAACCGGGACGATTTTTTTTATCCCGACTGATTGCTTGTTTAAAACCAGCTTCATAGGGCCAGAGCCATGACCTTGTACTTCTGCTGATGGAGAGTGAACACGTAAAAACTCACAACTAAATACGGCTTTACTATCATCGTCAAAGTAAACATCTAAATTTTTGCTCACGCTATGATAATGCACTTTTGTTACGTGTTTCATGTTTTGTATCCCATTAAAAAAGCCCCCAATATGGAGGCTTTTAGTATAACTACTTATAGTACCAATTAAAGAATAAAGCGGCTTAAATCTTCATCTTCAACTAGTGCACCTAAATGTTTTTCAACATAAGCCGCATCAATAACTACCGACGATCCAGCTTGCTCAGACGCATCGTATGAAATCTCTTCCATTAGCTTTTCCATCACAGTATGAAGACGACGAGCACCGATGTTTTCGGTTTTCTCGTTAACTTGCCATGCCGCTTTTGCAATACGCTCAATAGCGTCATCACTGTACTGGACATCAACTTGCTCTGTTTTAAGTAGCTCGCGCTGCTGCTCTGTGAGTGATGCATGAGGCTCTGTAAGTATACGTTTGAAGTCGTTTGCAGTGAGTGCTTCAAGCTCAACGCGAATAGGTAAGCGACCTTGTAGTTCAGGGATCATGTCTGATGGTTTAGCCATTTGGAATGCACCAGAGGCGATAAATAGCATATGGTCAGTTTTAACCATACCGTGCTTAGTGTTTACTGTTGAACCTTCAATAAGCGGAAGTAAATCGCGCTGTACACCTTCTCGACTAACATCTGGGCCCGATGAATCTCCACGCTTACAAATTTTGTCTATTTCATCGATAAAAACAATACCATTTTGCTCTACAGCAAATATAGCCTGCTCTTTTAGCTCTTCTGGGTTTACTAATTTGCCCGCTTCTTCTTCGGTTAGTAGCTTAAAGGCTTCCTTAATTTTGAGCTTGCGCTTAGTGCGCTTATCGCCACCCATGTTTTGAAACATGCTTTGCAGCTGATTGGTCATATCCTCCATGCCAGGAGGCGCCATAATTTCTACGTTTGGTTGTACTTGTGCTAAATCGATTTCAATTTCTTTATCGTCTAGTTGACCTTCGCGAAGCTTTTTACGGAATGTTTGGCGTGTTGATGAGTTTTCATCACGCTGAGTTTCACCGTATTGATCTTTAACAGGTGGTAAAAGTGCATCTAAAATACGATCTTCGGCCGCTTCTTCTGCACGGTGCTTGAACTTTTTAGTTTGTTGTTCACGTGTCATTTTAATAGACACTTCAACTAAGTCGCGAATAATGGTTTCAACTTCTTTGCCAACATAACCCACTTCGGTGAACTTAGTTGCTTCTACTTTGATAAAAGGGGCATTAGCAAGCTTAGCTAGGCGGCGTGCAATTTCTGTTTTGCCGACACCTGTAGGACCAATCATTAAAATATTTTTTGGCGTTACTTCTGCACGTAAATCATCGTTTAATTGCATGCGGCGCCAGCGATTACGAAGGGCAATAGCAACGGCTTTTTTTGCGTTAGCTTGGCCAATAATATGTTGGTCTAGCTCGTGAACAATTTCTCTTGGGGTCATAGCAGACATAGCGGTTCCTATTATAATTCTTCGATAGTTTGGAAGTTGTTAGTAAATACGCAGATATCACCTGCAATAGTTAGGCTTTTTTCTACTATTTCACGAGCACTTAAATCGGTGTTTTCTAATAACGCGGTTGCTGCCGATTGGGCAAAGTTACCACCACTGCCAATAGCAATTAAGTCATTTTCAGGTTGAACGACGTCACCGTTACCGGTAATGATTAAAGAGGCCGTTTCGTCGGCTACAGCTAAAAGGGCTTCTAACTTTCTGAGTGCACGGTCACTTCGCCAATCCTTTGCCATTTCAACAGCGGCTTTGGTGAGGTTACCTTGATGCATTTCTAGTTTGCTTTCAAAACGTTCGAAAAGGGTGAAGGCATCAGCAGTACCGCCGGCAAAACCTGCGATTACTTTGCCATTATAAAGGCGTCGAACTTTACGGGCATTGCCCTTCATTACGGTATTACCCAATGAAACTTGGCCGTCGCCACCGATCACAACTTTGTCGTCGCGGCGTACACTTACAATAGTGGTCATGTTATTCCTCATCATCGAGTTGCAGGGGCAACTCGTTAAAAACGATTATGATGAGGTTATATGGGTGAATGGTTTATTTTCAAGTCCAGCCCCAAATTCCGCAGCCGACGACTTTTACACGCTTGAGTTTATTTTTATCACTTTCTGCTTGGCGCTTCGTTTTATAAGGCCCTAAACGTACTTTATACCAAATACCCGTTTCGCCTTTGGTTTCTCTTATTTCAGATATAAGACCAGCAAAGGCTATTTTAGCTTTTAACGATTCAGCCTGTTCATGAGTCCTGAACGAGCCACATTGCATAACATAAGGGCCTTTTTGTTCAATTTCTTTTACTTCTACTTGCACTTCATGGTTTCTGATTTCTTTTATAAATTCAGGCGCACGAGGAACGACCACTTCTATTTTTTCTTTTACAGCGGGGTTAGTTTGTTTTTCAACAAGCTCGGGGTCGGCATTATTTTTAATAAACCATAATCCATAGGCAAAACCGCCCACAAGCAAAGCTGCAACAATTACCAAGAGGTAAGGAAATGGCTTTTTAGCAGGTTCTTTTTTGGTGTTTTTTCTATTTTTTGGGTTTTTATTAATGTAATCGTGCTGTGCCATAGCGTTATTTTGGCCTTAACCTAAATCATATCTATAGGGTCTACATCTAAACTCCAGCGAACTTTTTGTGCAAGTTTACTGGTGCTTAAATAATCAACCATTTGCGCAAGATACTGATGTAATATGCGGCGATCTTGCGCTTGAATGTGCAATTGAAACCGATACATACCCGCAATTCTCTCTAATGGGGCAGGGATCGGACCGAGCAATTGTATACCAGATACCCCGTTAACTGGAACCAAATCTGTCAAAAAGTCGACGACTAGTTTAATACTGAGCCCTTGTGCACGGACTATGGCCATATTAGTGATGGGAGGTAAGTCGGCGTCATCACGCTCGCTTAACGCAAAGCGTGCAAAATCTTGGTAACCATTATTGACCAAATCTTGTAAAAGTGGATGTTCGGGAAAGTGTGTCTGTAATAACACCTGGCCAGGCTCTCCTGAGCGACCAGCACGTCCTGCTACTTGAGTCACTAACTGCGCTAAATGTTCCGTTGCTCTGAAGTCGCAAGAATATAGGCCGCTGTCTACGTCTAAAATTATGACAAGGCTTACATCAGCAAAGTGATGACCTTTTGCAAGCATTTGCGTACCTACTAATATGCGCGCTCCACCTAAATTAATTTCGTCTAGGGCTTTTTCTAAACTGCCTTTACGACGAGTTGAATCGCGATCAATACGGGTTACTGGTGTATCAGGAAACTCGTTTGTTAAAAACTCTTCTATTTGTTCAGTACCTTTGCCATTAGGAAATATCTGTGTGCTCCCGCAATCAGGGCATTGATGAGGTACTTGATGTTGGTCGCCACAATGGTGGCAAATCATTTGACCAATCGCTTTATGGAACGTGGCACTAGTACTGCAACGGTTACATTCACTTAACCAACCACATTCATGGCAAATAAGTGTAGGTGAAAAACCACGACGATTTAAAAACACCATAACCTGTTTACCACGATTCAAATGTTGGCGCATAGTAGCAAGGCTTGCGTGAGCAATACCCGCCTGATCGGGCTGGCCTTTCATGTCGAGTAATTTAAATTGGTTATCGGTTGAGGTTTGAGCGCGCTCAGTAAGGCTTAATAGTTGGTACTTATTATTAATGGCTTTATGCAAGGTTTCGAGCGCTGGAGTAGCACTGCCGAGTATTAGTGGGATTTTATGCTGGAATGCACGATAAGCTGCTAAATCTCGAGCATGGTAACGAAGGGTATCTTGTTGTTTAAATGATGAGTCATGTTCCTCGTCAACTACAATCATACCGAGCTTTAAAAAGGGTAAAAAAATACTTGAGCGCGTACCTATTACAATAGCGCAACTCCCTTTTTCGCAAAAGCGCCATGTTTGTAGGCGTTCGTTATCGGTAAGTGCAGAGTGCCATAACATGATGGGTGTATCTGGAAAGCGACGACGAAAACGGTTTACCGTTTGAGGGGTAAGGCCTATTTCGGGGACAAGAACTAAGGCTTGTTCACCTCGCTTTAATACTTCTTCAAGACATTGAAGATAGACTTCGGTTTTACCACTACCGGTAACCCCTTCTAATAAAAACGTGTTAAAGCCTTTACTTTGATTAATTGCAGTGCAAGCTACGGCTTGCTCCTTGTTAAGTGTAGGCTTACTACCTACTGTTGGTGCAGTACTTTGCCACTGATTATCATGTTCTATGGTTTGTGTAACAAGCGCTTTTGCAATAAGGCTATCGATAGTTTTTTTACTAAAGCCGAGTGCTTTAAGCTCGGTTAATGATGATTTACCTGACTGTGCAAGTTGCTTTAATAAGTTAAGTTGAGTTTTTGCTTTGAGTGACGGAAGTTTTGATCCTTTTTCTGTCAGCATAACCATATTGATACTGGTTTTATCCGGTGACTCACCTTGGCGCAGCGCACTAGGTAGCGCTATATGAATTGTTTCGCCGAGTGGGTAACAGTAATAGCGAGATGTAAAACTCAAAAGCGCAATGTGCTCAGATGATAAAATAGGCGCGTCATCAATTACTTCGATGATGGATTTTATTTTGTTTTCGGGGACGTCGGTCTTGCTTTTAATAGCTAAAACAACGGCGACTTTTTGTTGGTTACCAAAAGGCACCAACACACGCATACCCGGTTTAAGTGGTGATGCCATGCCATCGAGTTGCTTATCTACTTTATAATCAAAGGTGCGCGGTAAGGGGACTTTTATAGCGACTTCAGCAAAACACATAGCAACTCAACTCATAAAATTAATGATGTAATGTACTAAAAATAACGTTAAAAACCTACTAGCAAATATTGCTTGCTTAAGTGTCTGCCTACTTTTTTAGCAAAACAGTTAATAATAGCTTGTGTGTTTGATGGTAGTTGGATAAAATCTGCGACCAACAAATTTGTTTTAACGACGTATGGTGCCAGACTTCGGGTTTGGAGAGCGATGCGGCCTTAACTAGAGGTTTCTATGAAAGAAGGTATTCACCCTAAGTACGAAGTAATTTCTGCAACTTGTTCATGCGGCAATAAATTCGAAACAAGCTCTACTCTATGTAAAGACATTCACCTTGACGTATGTTCAGCGTGTCACCCTTTTTACACTGGTAAGCAAAAAGTTTTAGACACTGGCGGACGTGTTGATCGTTTCAACAAGCGTTTCGGTGCACTTGGTAGCAAGAAGTAATTTTTGCTGTCTTGTTAAATTAAGCACCTTAGGGTGCTTTTTTTATGCTTTAAATTTAGTTGTACCAATTTAATAGTAATAACGTTTCGATTTAAAAATTAAGTGTTACACGAACGGCGTCAATATTTTTTAATATAGGACAACTAAATAACAAAATTTTAGCTTATTACTCGATTTTCATATTCCCCTGCTATGCATAACTATTTCCTGTTCTTATTCTGAATATGCATAAACCTTTACAGACAAACCGCAAATTATTCTCTATATTTTTAATTAGTTCATTTTTTAACTAAGTGGTTAAATGCAGCTAACGTGAAGTTATATGTTTTTAAAGTATGTGAATAAGTCTATTTTTGCTTATTTTTATAGGACTTTATTAAGATATTTTATAAAAAATAATGAAAGAACAAATGTGCCTTTAGAATTCGTTATTGGATGAATTTTTATTTATAAAGTGTCGATATAATTTACAAAAGTTATTGAAAAACCTCTTAAAATTAATCGAACTAGCATATAACAGGATAGACCTGATATTGCTTGGAATTTAAAAATAATAAGGGTATCGTAGCCTAAACTTCACCTCTCACTTTTACTTTAATTGCAGGATACAATCGCGTTATGTCAGACTTTCGTGAACAAGCACTACACTATCATTCGCACCCCGTTCCAGGAAAAATTAGCATTGAACTAACAAAGCCTGCTGAAACGGTAAAAGATCTCGCATTAGCATATAGTCCAGGAGTTGCAGAACCCGTGCGTGAAATCGCTGCAGACCCTGCAAACGCTTATAAATACACAGGCAAAGGGAATATGGTTGCGGTTATCACTAACGGTACTGCAATTTTAGGCTTAGGTAATTTAGGCCCACTTGCTTCAAAACCCGTAATGGAAGGTAAGGCATTACTATTTAAGCGATTTGCTGGCCTTGATTCTATTGATATTGAAGTAAAACACCGCACTACTGAAGACTTTATTAATACAGTTGCTAATATTGCTGACACGTTTGGCGGAATTAACCTTGAAGATATTAAGGCACCAGAGTGTTTTGAAATAGAAAAAGCATTGATTGAGCGCTGCAGTATTCCGATATTTCATGATGATCAGCACGGTACTGCCATTGTAACAGCTGCGGGTATGTTGAATGCACTTGAGGTGCAAGGCAAGTCTATCGAAAATGCGACTATTGTGTGTTTGGGTGCCGGTGCTGCTGCGGTTGCTTGTATGGAGCTGTTAATTAAGTGTGGTGCTTTGCGCGAGCACATTTATATGCTTGACCGTAAAGGTGTTATTCATACTCGTCGTGATGACTTAAATGAATACAAAAAACTTTTTGCTAACAATACAGACAAGCGCACGTTGCAAGATGTTATTGAAGATGCAGATGTATTTGTTGGTGTATCGGGACCTAATCTATTAGCTGCCGATGATTTAAAATTAATGGCAGAAAAACCAGTTGTGTTTGCTTGTTCAAACCCAGATCCAGAAATTGATCCTGCACTGGCTCATTCTGCTCGAAACGATCTAATTATGGCAACGGGTCGATCAGATTACCCTAACCAAGTTAATAATGTACTGTGTTTTCCGTTTATATTCCGCGGTGCTCTTGATGTACGCGCCAGTGCAATAAATGATGAAATGAAAATTGCAGCTGTAGAAGCGATTAGAAGTATTGCCAAAGAGCCTGTACCTGCTGAAGTACTGACGGCTGCGGGTGTTGATAAGCTGGAGTTTGGTGATAAGTATATTATTCCAAAACCAATGGATCCTCGTTTATTACCACGCATTGCAAAAGCGGTTGCAATAGCTGCTGTAGAGTCAGGTGTTGCACAAATTGATTTACCAGAAAACTATATGGAATAACGACTAAGTCGTAATTTAGACACAAAAAAACCTCAATTAGTTGAGGTTTTTTTGTGTCTAAATTACGTTTAGTCTTCGTTTAAAACAGGCACTTCTAGCCCCATTTCTTGCATTATTTTTTTCACTTCTTCAGGCACTTTTTCGGCGTTGTCTTTACGTAAGTCGTCGTCGTTAGGCAAAGGTTGACCGGTAAATGCATGTAAAAATGCTTCACAAAGTAATTCACTATTTGTTGCATGACGTAAGTTATTAATTTGACGACGCGTGCGTTCGTCCGTTAATACCTTTAATACATTTAGTGGGATTGAAACGGTAATTTTTTTTACTTGTTCTGATTTTTTCCCGTGTTCTGCGTATGGGTGAATATACTCACCATTCCATTTAGCCATAAGATGTATCGTCGCCTCAGATTAATAATTGCTCATATGCACTACAATGCATATGAATATGCGTGAAATTCTATCGATTTAAAAAAGATAGTCAAATACTAGTTGTTTAGCCATCTAGAGCTTTAAATGTTTTGACATCTTTAATAAGATAAATTACTCTTTTGGACGTCTAAACATCCAAATTAAATAGGTGACGAATATGAGCGAAAAAAATAAAGCAACCATTGCAGTAAGAAGTGGTGTTGAAGCAGACAAACATCATGGCGCAGTTGTCGCACCTATTTACTTATCAACCACCTATTCGTTTGCCGACTTTGATACAAAGCGTCAATACGATTACGGGCGAAGTGGTAACCCCAATCGTGATATTTTAGCCGAAACCTTGGCTGAGCTTGAAGGTGGCGCACACGGTATTATTACTGCCACGGGTATGTCTGCCGTTCATTTGGCTACGCAAATCCTGAATCATGACGATACGTTAGTGATCCCACATGATTGTTACGGCGGAAGCTATCGTTTATTTACTTCACTGCAAAAGCGCGGTTTGCTCAAGCTAGAAGTTTTAGATTTAACACAAGCACAAAGTATAGATAAAATTTTAGCAATTAAACCTAAGCTAATTTGGATAGAAACACCAAGTAACCCATTACTACGTTTAACTGATATTAAAGCAATAACCGATGTTGCTAAGCAGTGCGGTGCTTTAGTCGCTGCCGATAACACATTTTTATCACCAGCATTACAAAACCCTATTAAATTTGGTGTTGATATAGTTGTACATTCCACCACCAAGTACATCAATGGTCATTCAGATGTAGTAGGTGGAGCAGTGATTGCTGCTTCACAAGAGCTGGGCGATGAACTGGCATGGTGGGCAAATAATATAGGTATTACAGGTGCGCCATTTGATAGTTATTTAACATTGCGTGGGTTGCGAACACTAAATGTGCGTTTAAAGCAGCATCAAGAAAACGCATTAGCGATTGCTAAATATTTAGAAAAATCGGAATTTGTTCGCCAAGTTTATTACCCTGGTCTTGAATCACACCCACAGCATGAATTAGCCAAAGCGCAGCAACTAGGCTTTGGTGGCATGGTGAGTTTTGATATTAAAGGTGACATAAACGATGCTGCTGCGTTTTTAACCAGCTTACGTGACTTTAGCTTAGCAGAGTCTTTGGGCGGAGTAGAGAGCCTAATATGCCATCCTGCAACCATGACCCATGCTGGCATGGAGCCTAAAGCTCGTCTTGAAGCGGGAGTGGGCGATACACTTATTCGAGTTTCAGTAGGTATAGAAGATATAAACGACTTATTAGCTGATTTAGAGCGCGTGTTTCAGCTTGTAAAGCCAGGCAGTAAAGCAAATTTAAACAAAGGAGCTGGCGGTGACATTAAATTAAGTGCCGCTCATCCAGCGCTTTGGTGAACAATATGACACAAACAGTACATAAATTTGGTGGTTCAAGCCTTAGTTCGGCTCAACGGTATGAGCGGGTTGCGAGTATTATTTTAGAGCATACTCAGCCGGGCGATTGTGTTGTTGTATCTGCGGCGGGAAAAACAACCGATACTTTGGTGAAGTTATGGCAAAGCTATCAGCAACAAGATACGCATGTCGTTGCCGATATATTGCTGCAATTAAATAATCATCAAACTGATTTAATCACACAGTTACTCCATGCAGATCTTAAGCGAACTGCTTTAACGCGTTTGCATAGTGAACTAACAGCGATTAGTGAATTGATAAAAAACCAAGGCTTGGAAGAGGCTCCCTTGCTTGCTCATGGTGAGGTCTGGTCTGCACGCTTATTGGCGCTTTACCTTACGCAATTAAATATTAATGCTTGTGACCTTGATGCTCGAACACTTTTTACATTAAATAATGGGCAATTGTTACATACCCAAAATGCGCAGCAATGTGCGAAGTTTATAGCCCCAGGCTGCATTAATGTTGTCACAGGCTTTATTGCATCAAATACGTTGGGTGATACGGTTACACTTGGCCGCAATGGGAGTGACTATAGTGCAACCTTACTTGCTAATTACTGCCATGCTAAGCAGGTGTGTATTTGGACTGATACACAAGGTGTATACAGCACAGATCCTCGCAAAGTTAGTAAAGCGGTTAAATACAATAAAGTATGTAGAGGTCAAGCTAATCTATTAGCGCGATTAGGTAATCCCGTTTTACACGCTAAAACGCTTTCTCCTTTAAGAAACAGTGATATAAAACTATCCGTTCGAAGTAGTTTTGATGTGCAAGCAACGCCTACAGATATAGTTAAAGAAGGAAATGTAAAGCAAAAGCGTTTTATTACCACGTTAAACAACATCGATTTATTAACAGTTGAAAAGCTGGCCGAAGGCGAAGTCGCAGATGTTAGCCAGCTTATTCAACACAGCATTCATCACTTTAGTCAAAATGGTGAAACTTATTTAGTTGTCCCCTCTGCTTCAACATATAAGGTTGTTAGTTATTTTGAGGGTAGAGCAAACATTAGCGAATCGAGCTTAAATGGCTGTGCGGTTGTTGCGCCTGTTAATGATATTTCAAAACTGAATGTGTTGGCTATAGATACGTTAAATGCTCATGCCATCGAGCCGCGCTTTACTCACCAAGACAGTGGATACATTTTACTATTAACGGATCAGGTTATAGATAGCGACATACTCAGTGTTTTACACGATAAGCTTATTAATAAAGGCCAAGAAGTCGCTTTAATAATCGCAGGCCTTGGCAATGTGGGAGAGGTATTTATAGAGCAGTTGTCAGCTCAATTCGAGCGTTTATCTGATGACCTTACAATTAAATTAGTCGGGTTAATACGCTCTGAAACGTTACTCTTTAATCCCAGTGGTATAAACATTGCTGATTGGAAAACGCATTTTCTCTCAGAAAGCAAAGCTTATAATAACCAAACATTACTAAGCATAATTAGTGAGCTTGATTATGAGCATAAAGTGGTTGTTGATATTACCGCAAGCGAGACATTTAGCCAGTTATACCCTGAGTTTGTTGCATTAGATTGCCACTTGATCAGTGCTAACAAATACGCAGGAACTGCTAATACAGCATGGTATAAAGCTTTGCGTACGAGTATTAGTGAGCGAAATTTGCATTGGCGCTACAACACAAGCGTAGGTGCAGGCTTACCTGTTAATTTTGCATTGGCAGATTTGCAAAACAGTGGTGACAAAATCACTCGTATTGAAGGTGTTTTTTCAGGCACGTTATCGTGGTTATGCAGTAAATATGACGGATCAAGACCATTTTCTGATCTGGTGCTTGAAGCACAAAAAATGGGGTTCACAGAGCCCGATCCGCGTGAAGATTTATCAGGACGTGATATGCAGCGTAAACTGCTTATACTTGCCAGAGAGCTTGGTTTAGAACTCGACCTTGATGATATAAACTTATCAGCACTCATGCCCGAAACGCTTGCTTTAGGAAGTTGGGACGACTTTTTAGCTAATGAATCTACCCTCAATGACTTTATTGACGCTCATGCTGCAACTGCTGAAGCACAAAGTTCCGTACTTCGTTACACGGGTTTACTTGAAATTACGGACAGCAAAGTAACCGCTAAAGTAGGTATTACTTATACCCCTATTGGTGATGCGTTAGCTAATTTAACACCTGGTGATAATATTTTTGTCATTAATAGTAAGTGGTATAGCGCTAACGCTCTTGTGATTCAAGGGCCTGGTGCGGGTAAGGAAGTAACCGCTGCGGGTATTCATTCTGACTTATATTGGTTGGTACAAAATATAAAATAAGGTTACAAAGGCCTTGTATCAATCCGCGATAATACCTAATCATTTTGCGGGGCTAAACGTGTCGCTACCTGCGTTAAAAAATTTTTATTTAGAACAGTTAAATTTGGTATTAACTAAAAACGGCAGCCAATGGCTGCCGTTCTTTATTTAAAACAGTTCTTCTTCTGTTTTAGTGTCTTCTTCAAATATATCTGTTGGTTGAGACATAACGTATTTTGTGGGGGCGGTGCCTTTGTCAAAATACTCAAAGCGACTGGTGTAATCATTTTTATGACTTAATAAACCGGTTTCTAAATCAATCCGAATAGACACTAAGCCTTCTGGCGGCTCTATCGGTGCTTCAGGTTTACCTTCAAGCGCAACTTTCATAAACTCAACCCAAGCTGGCTGTGCTGTTTTAGCGCCAGATTCAGCCCCTGATATTTGCCCGCTATCAAGATTGTTATTGTATGAAGTTCTGCCTAGCGGATTGCCAGGGTTATCAAAACCAACCCATACCGAAGTCATAACATTTCGATTAAAGCCACTAAACCAAGTATCTACAGAGTCATTAGTTGTGCCCGTTTTTCCTGATAGATCACGACGGCCTAATGCTTGAGCGCGCCAACCTGTTCCTGACCAACCCGTTTTATGTGACCAGTTTCCGCCCCCCCAAACAGCGCTATGCATTGCTTGAGCAATTAAAAATGCATTTTGTTTTGATATGACCTGAGGTGCACATTTTAATTGTGGCGTATCAGTATTTTGTTGTGGAAATAATTCGGAGTTTATTGTTGGCGTTGGCGTTAGCGATTGCGAAGAGTTGTCGTCACACACTACTGAAGGATTAGCTTTAAACAAACTATTACCGTAAGCATCTTGGATTTCTGAGATAAAGTACGGCTCAATCAAATGCCCACCATTCGCAAATGCACTCATACCGCGTGCGAGTTCAATTGGAGTAATTGAAGCGCTGCCCAGTGCTAATGATTCACTACGGTTAATATCTGAATTTTTAAAGCCAAATTTTAATAAGTGATCTGCTGTTCGTTGCAAACCAACACCTCGGAGCAAACGGACTGATATTACGTTTTTAGATTGTGCTAACGCGCGACGAATTCTAATCGGGCCATTGTAAACAGCCGGACTGTTCTTAGGTCGCCATGCCACACCTTGACTTTTATCCCACTGATTAATTGGCGCATCGTTTAAAATAGAGGCGAGCGTATAGCCGTTCTCAAGCGCAGCAGAATAAATAAATGGTTTTATGTTTGACCCCACTTGGCGCTTTGCTTGAATAGCTCGGTTGTATTGACTTTGTTCAAAGCTATAGCCGCCAACAATGGCTTTAATGCGACCATCTTGTGGGTCAAGTGAAACAATTGCGCTTGATGCTTCAGGTAGTTGGCTTAGTTCATACTCGTTATTGCTGTTTTTACGCACCCAGATTTGCATTCCTGGCGTTAATATTTCAGTTGCCGTAGTTGGAGCAAAACCTTGGCGATAACGAGTTATGTATTTGCGTGCCCATTTTAAGTTGTCCCAATTCAGGTTTATTTGCTCTGCATTTTTAAGCAATACCGTGGCACTTTTTTCATCCACGTTAATAACAGCAGCTGCTTTCAATGTACCTATCTCTTTGGCTTCATTGAGTTTAGCTAGTATTTTATCTTCACTTAGCGCTGATTGTTTTTCAGGATCCCATAAAATAGCGGTGGGGCCTCTAAAGCCATGACGCATATCGTAGCTATGAAGATTATTAACTAACGCGGTTTGCGCCGCTTTTTGTACTTTGGACTCAACAGAGGTAAATATTTTAAAGCCTGAATTATATGCCTTGTCTGTTCCGTAACGTGAAACCATTTCTGCACGCACCATTTCAGAAATGTACGGAGCGTATAAATCTATTTCAGCACCATGAAAGTAAGCGGTGATAGGTTGGCTTGTTGCATCATCATATACGTCTTGTGTTATGTAGTTTTCAGTTAATAAACGACCAAGTACAACATTACGGCGTGCTTTTGCACGGGTAGGGTTGCGAATTGGGTTTAACGCCGAAGGCGCTTTTGGCAAGCCAGCAATCATCGCCATTTGAGCAAGCGTTAAGTCTTTTAACTCTTTACCATAATAAACTTGAGCGGCAGCTCCAATACCAAAGGCGCGGTTACCTAGCTCGATTTTGTTTAGGTAAAGTTCTAAAATTTCATCTTTAGTAAGTACATTTTCTATGTGTAACGCGATGAATATCTCTTTTATTTTACGGATATAAGCTTTTTCTCGGGTTAAGAAAAAATTACGTGCAAGTTGCATGGTAATAGTACTAGCACCTTGTTTTTTCTCGCCTGTAGAAATAAGAACAATAGCAGAGCGAACTATGCCAATAGGGTCTATACCTATATGGTCATAAAAGCGATTATCTTCAGTTGCTAAAAATGCATCAATTAAAGGTTGTGGGATTTCATCAATAGTGACCGGAATTCGACGTTTTTCACCAAATTGATTGATCAAAAGGCCATCTTTAGTGAATACTTGCATAGGAGTTTGTAATTGCACGTCTTTTAAAACTTGCACACTGGGGATATCAGGTTTAACGTAGTAATAAAGACTGATCAATGTTATCAGACCGATTAACGTACAAATGATAAAAAATTGTAAAGTTCGTTTTAATAAAATCACTTATATTTCCCTAAATGGACTCCCAATTGCGAGTTTGGACTGATAGTATATATTGATTAAAAAATGAATAATATTTTTTCAGAAAAAAATTATAACTTGTTTATTATTAAAACAAAGGCCAAGTTGCAAACATGCTAAGTCAACTATTTCAAAAGCCATCGCCAATGATGGTAGGAATTGATATCGGATCGCACTCGATTAAAGCGGTGCTTCTGAGAGAAATTGAAAGTGGATTTCGATTAGAAGCGCTAGCAATTGAGCCTATGCCTAAAGGTGCGATGAGTGAACGAACGATTCAAGATATTGAAGCGATTGGTAATGTAATAACAAAATTAAAAAGAAAATTACCTAAGTCACTTAAAAATGCAGCAGTGGCAGTGTCAGGGCAAACGGTTATTACAAAAGTAATTTTTATGGATGTGTCGTTGAGCGATGCAGAACTTGAATCTCAAATTGAAATTGAAGCAGATAGTCTAATACCTTACCCACTTGATGAAGTTAGCTTAGACTTTGAAAAGCTTTCTACTAACGAAGCTGATCCGAGTAAAATGAATGTATTACTTTCAGCAGCTCGAACAGAAAGTGTTGAAGCACGTGTTGGCGCATTAGAGGAGGCTAATCTCGATACTAAGATTGTTGATGTAGAAAGTTACGCCTTAAGCCGTGCGATGGACGTTTATTATCAACAGCTACCAAGCGATGCCTTCAATAAGTGTGTTGCTGTTGTAGATATTGGCGCTGTACTAATGCTTGTAAGTGTTGTGCAAGCTGGTGAAACTATTTATACACGTGACCAGGTCTTTGGTGGTGATCAATACACAAATAGTATTGTTAACTACTACAACAAAGGGTTTGATGAAGCTGAAATAGGTAAAACATCTGGCGACTTGCCTCCTAATTATACTTTTGAGGTGTTGGCGCCGTTTCAAACAGCGTTATTACAGCAAGTACGAAGAGCAGTACAAATGTTCTTAACCACCAGTGGTAAAGAGCAAATCGATTACATTGTACTGACAGGCGGCACATCTATGATCAAAGGAATAGATCGCTTGTTAATAGAGGAGCTAGGTATCCATAGTGTCGTTGCAGAGCCTTTTGCAAATATGGAAATTTCGCCCAAAGTAGATCGTAATGTAATGCAACGCCATAGAACACAGTTTGCGATTGCGACAGGTTTGGCATTAAGGAGTTTTTCATCATGCCACATATAAATCTACTGCCTTGGCGAGAGCGACAACGCGAAGAATCTAAAAAGAAATTTGTAACCATATTGGTTGGAATTGTGTTGGCGTGTTTTTTAAGTATGTACTTATTAAGCATGTTTTATGGCGCCTTAAAAGATGGGCAAAACCTAAAAAATAATTATTTAAGTTCAGAAATCAGTATGCTTGATCGAAAGATAAGTGATATCAGAGAACTAGACAAACGAAAAGAAAACCTGCAGCAACGTATGCGATTAATCGAAGAGCTGCAAAGTAGTCGTAACCTTGGCACACAAATTATGGATGAAGTAACCAAAATAGTGCCTCAAGGTATTTATTTAACAAAGCTTGAGCGCAGAGGGAACCAAATTTATGTGCTTGGGCGCAGTGAATCAAATAACCGTTTATCTACTATGATACGCCAGGTACAAGGTTCTTATTTATTAGAGCGCCTAACAATGCAAGATATTGTTGCAGGCGATCAGTCTTCGCGTTTACTCAGTGACTTTAGTATGGAGTTTTACGTAAAACCATTTGATGAAATTGGTGAGGTGCGCGATGAACCTTGATTTTAAAGCGCTTGGCGAAATAGATTGGAATGAAATTGAGTTAGACAACATTGGTGACTGGCCAGCTGCCGTAAAGGTAATTTGCTGTGCATTTGTGGCAGGCCTTATTTTGTTTTTTAGTTATAGCTTATTGGTTTCTGATGAAATTGACAGTTACCACAGTGCAGTTTCCAAAGAGGTTGATTTAAGAAGTACATACCGAACTAAGTATGCAGTGGCAAGTAAGTTGGATATTTATCGTCAGCAAATGATAGAAATGGAAGACAAGTTTTCTCAATTACTTAAACGTTTGCCTACTTCAAATGAAATTCCAGGCTTACTTGATGATTTATCGTATGTTGGCACAACAAGTGGACTCACCTTTTTAAAAATTGGCTGGTTACCTGAGGTTCAAAAAGAATTTTATACCGAACTGCCCATTAAAATCGAAGTCGTAGGGACGTATCATGAATTTGGTGAATTTGTAGGAAAAGTGGCTCAGTTACCTCGAATAGTTAGTTTGCATGACTTTTCTATTACGTCTTCTGGCGAAAAACAACTAACATTTAGTGTCGTGGCAAAAACTTACCGTTATGAAGAAGGAGCTAAAAAATGAGGCTCCTTCATTTAATGCCTGTTTTGGCTGTTGTTGCGTTAGTAGGTTGTAACGATGATACATCGGAACAAAAAGAGTTTATTGATCAGGTAAAAGCAAGTACTACGCCTAAAGTTGAGGCAATTCCTGAACTTACTCAATTTGAAATTTTTGAATATAGTGCAGGTAATTTACGAAGCCCATTTGTGGCGCCCCAACCTGAAATAATTCAGAACAAACTGACACAAATAAAAAACTGTTTACACCCAGATCCAGACAGACGCAGAGAGCCACTAGAAAAATACCCGTTAGATAATCTAGCAATGAAAGGTACAATTGGCTCAAGTGGCCAAGTTTGGGCACTTATAACCGCGGCAGATGAAACGTTACACCGTGTAACGATTGGTAATTATTTGGGTAGTTACGATGGCAAGGTAAAGGCTGTGAGTAGTGATTTCATAGAATTAGTTGAATTAATCCCTGATGGGTCTGGTTGTTGGAAAGAGCGCCTGACTAAACTGGAAATGTTAGAGGCGGCAACTGATGGCGCAAATTAATAATAAAAAAGGTAAAAATAACATGCATAAGGATGTTCTTTGGTTTAATCGCATTGCGAAAAGTTTACTTGCAACAGCCGCTTTGGTTTGTGCCAGTAATGCTTTGGCAGGACCATTGCTTTACGATGTACGTTATAATCCATTACTAAAAGGTGAGACCGAACTACAACTTGTTTTCGACGAAGAGATAACGATAGAGCCGCAAATTCAAGTGTTTAACAGCCCTGCGCGCATTGAAATGTTTTTTGACACCGCAGAGTTAGAATTAGGGTTAAATGACGTTGAAGTTAATCAAGCAGGTATTAGTAGTGTCACTAATGTTTTATCTGAGCAAGGTTTAAAGGTAACGGTTAACCTAGACAGATTAAAAATGTATGAAACAGAGGTTAACAATAACCTAGTTTCAATACGTGTATCAGATAATCCATTAACCGGTTCAGTGACCGAAGACGAAGCTGTACTGACAGGTGATGTGAGTGGAAACTACATTAACCGCATCCAATCTATTGACTTTAGACGTGGTGAGAAAGGAGAGGCAAAGGTACTTGTATTTTTACAAGACACGCAAGCTGCTATAGAGGTTCACGAAAGTGGCGGCAAAATCTATGCAGATTTTCACCATACTGACATTCTTGACGATCTACTTTATGAATTAGATGTTTTAGATTTTGGTACCATTGTTAGTACTATCGAAACATTTAAAGAAGAAGGGCGTAGCCGCGTTGTTATTGAACCAAATGCCGAATTTACGTTCACGTATCAGCAAATAGACAATATTCTTACTCTTACGATTGAAAAAGATGAGACTCAAAATGCCTATTTAGATGGTGGTAAAGAGTATCAAGGTCGACCAATGACCTTAAACTTTCAAGATATTTCGGTCCGTGCCGCATTACAAATTATCGCAGGTTATAACGACTTTAACTTAGTAACGAGTGACTCTGTTACGGGAAATATTACGCTTCGTCTAGACGGTGTGCCTTGGGATCAGGCTCTTGATGTAGTATTACGCATCAAAGGGTTGGACAAGCGCATGGATGGCTCTATATTGATGGTAGCGCCCGCTGAAGAACTTGCCGCCCGTGAAGCTAAAGATTTAAAAGCAAAACAACAAGTTGAAGATTTAGAGCCGCTTTACAGCGAATATATGCGTTTAAATTATGCCAAAGCTGAAGACTTTGCTGATTTATTAAAAACTGATATTAATAGCATCATTACTCCACGCGGAAGCGTGTCGGTTGATCAGCGTACTAATACGCTACTCGTTAAAGATACTGTTAAGAGTATAGAAAATATTAGACGCATGATTGAAACTCTAGACATACCGGTTCAACAGGTTGTTATTGAATCTCGTATGGTAACAGTGCGTGATAACGTAACTGAGGACCTAGGTGTGCGTTGGGGGTTTAGTGATCAGCAAGGTAGTGATGGCATATCAGGTTCTTTGGAAGGTGCTGAAACAATTTCAAATGGCGTAATCCCTGACTTAACAGACAGATTGAATGTAAATCTACCTATTACAAATCCAGCGGCTAGTATTGGCCTGCACATAGCAAAACTCGCCAACGGTACATTAATTGATTTAGAGTTAAGTGCACTGGAAGAAGAAAATAAAGGTGAGATTATTGCAAGTCCGCGTATTATTGCTGCCAACCAGCAAAAAGCGCGCATTGAACAAGGTACTGAAATACCCTATACAGAATCAGCTTCTAGTGGTGCAACAACGGTAAGCTTTAAAAAAGCAGTACTTAGTTTAGAGGTGACGCCACATATAACGCCTGATAATAAAGTGATTTTAGACTTAATTATCACGCAAGATACACGGGGTGATGTTGTACAAACAGGTACCGGTGAGGCCGTATCGATAGATACTCAAGAAATTCAAACACAAGTATTAGTAGAAAACGGGCAAACCATTGTACTCGGTGGTATTTTCCAACAACAAATAATCAACACCACAAATAAAGTGCCAGTATTAGGCGATATTCCTTATGTTGGTAGGTTATTTAAAAGCACTAGCGAATTTAATGAAAAACGCGAATTGCTTATTTTTGTGACACCGAAAATACAAATAGATTAAAATAAGGTACTTTTTTGTTAATCGACGGGTGATTATCTAGTTTAATTGCTCGTTATGTGGCTTTTTATTCTAATTGACTTGAAATACCCCTGCAATTACTGAGATAATCCCCTCCTTAATTTTGGGGCCAGGTCGTTAGGCGGGGTTTTATTTCAAATTTTAGAGTTCGTTTGTACTAAAAGATATGGCTGAGAAACGTAATATATTTCTAATTGGCCCCATGGGGGCTGGAAAAAGCACAATTGGTCGTCACATTGCCGATCAATTACACCTTGAATTTGTTGATTCTGATCAAGAAATCGAACGCCGCACGGGTGCAGATATTGCCTGGGTATTCGACCTTGAAGGTGAAGAAGGCTTTAGACTTCGTGAAGAATCTGTTATTGGCGACTTAACTGAAATGCAAGGTATTGTACTTGCTACAGGTGGTGGTTCAGTAATGAGTAAAGAAGTTCGAAACAAGCTTTCGGCTCGTGGTATCGTTGTATACCTAGAGACACCTATTGAAAAGCAAGTTGCACGCACACAACGCGACAAGCGTCGCCCGTTACTGCAAACAGAAGAAGCACCTCGTGATGTACTAGAGCGCTTAGCAGAAGAACGCGAACCGTTATATAAAGAAGTGGCTGATTTTGTTGTACGCACTGATGAGCAAAGCGCTAAAGTTGTTGCAAATCAAATCATTGAGAAACTAGATTTTTAAAACCAATACATAATAAAGGATTAGCTGAGCATGCTTAAATTAACTGTTAATTTGGACGAGCGAAGTTATCCTATTTATATTGGGAAATCTGCACTTCAAGATAATGGCCGTCTAATTCATCATATTGGTGATTGTCGGCCTATCATCATTACTAATGACACAATTGAACCTTTATATCTACAAGGCTTACTTGATTCATTAGCTGAATTAAATCCTCTTTCCTTTATCATACCTGATGGTGAGCAATACAAGTCACTAGAGTGGTTTGAAAAAATATCCGCTTTTTTACTGCAAAATAATTGTGGTCGCGATACTTGTTTAATTGCATTAGGTGGTGGTGTAGTTGGTGATTTAACTGGTTTTGTAGCTGCATGTTATCAACGTGGCGTGCCGTTTATTCAAATACCGACAACACTTTTATCGCAAGTAGATTCATCTGTTGGTGGAAAAACAGCGGTGAACCATCCGTTAGGAAAAAACATGATTGGGGCTTTTTATCAGCCACAAGCTGTTTTTATTGATACTCAGTCTCTTCATACACTCCCAAAAAGAGAGTTTGCGGCAGGAATGGCTGAAGTTATTAAGTATGGTTTAATATACGATACCGAGCTTTTTAATTATTTAGAGCAAAATGTTGAAAACTTACAGCAGCTAAATGAAACATGCCTGCAGCATATCATTTACAGGTGCTGTGAAATTAAAGCGTTAATCGTTGCTGAGGATGAAAAAGAGCAAGGTCTTAGAGCACTACTAAACTTGGGGCATACCTTCGGTCACGCAATTGAGGCCCAAATGGGTTATGGTAAGTGGCTTCATGGTGAAGCTGTTGCTACGGGTATGGTGTTAGCTTCTCAGTTGGCTCACACTCGAGGTGACTTAACGCAGCAGGATGTAGCGCGTATTGTGGATGTTATTAAACAATATAACTTACCAACTGAAGTACCTGCAGATATGACGAGTGAGCAATTTTTATTGCATATGCGCAAAGATAAAAAAAATAAAAAAGGAACTATCCGTTTTATTTTACCCACTCAATTTGGTCAATGTGCACTGGTAGACGATGTATCTGACGATCAAGTCCGAGCATTAATCGAGCACTAAATGCAGTCACAAATTTTACCAAGCCGTGCGGCTTTGGTGGATAGAATCGCACTGCAATTTGAATATGGTCAAAACCTCATTGTTTTATTGGGCACATCAGGCCTAGGTAAAAGCTATCTACTTGAAACCTTTATTACCGATAAATACAACGACTTTAATAAAGCATTTGTACAATCGAGTGCAAAATTGACTGACGCTCAGTTAATGAGTGATCTATTAGAGCAAAGCTTTAACAACCCGTTGGTTGATCATAATTTAAGTTTGTCTGAAAATTTTTATCAGTTACTTAGTCAACAACAACCGGGCTCCTGTTTATGGGTTATTGACGGTGGCAGGCACTTATCAGAAGAGTTTTTAATTGAGCTGGAGCTGCTAGCTAAAAATAGCCCAATCACTCTTTATATTATGATTGCCTCAGCTGCAAAGTTGGCAGTTGAACACGCAGTCGAAATTCATCTTGAACGGCTTCCTCTTCATGAAAGTAAGCAGTTAATGGGGTGGTACTTTGAAAAGCTTCCTCACGATGAAGATCCTGTTTTCCAAGCTTTTTTAGCTGAAGCTAATGGTAATCCTAATTTATTGCTTGCATGGCAACAGGATGAGTACGTCGCAGATATCAAAGTTAAAGATAAAGTATCATGGCGTTTACATTTGCTGGTACTTATGTTGCTCATTATGTTCTTAATTATAGGCTTGTTATATAAGTCAGATATGAGTGATTGGTGGCAAAAGCATTATGAGCAAGGCACCATTGAGGTTGATAGCACTGCTATTCCAGTGAGTCAGATCACAGCACCTTCTACTTTTGAGGACAATACAGCAAGTATTACTGATATATCAGCCGAAACAAGCGCCAAGCAGAGTGAGCAACCAAACGTTGAGCTGCAAAGCACAAACGATATACCTGCAATAATGCAAAGCTTAAGTGCTAGAAGTCAGGAAAATAATTCAACTAGCTCAAATAGCCTTCTAGAAGATGAGCCGGTTGAAGAGTTTGTAGAGGCGAGGCAAAGAAGCACTGGAGCAGATGAATCACCAGTGCAGCTGCCCATTAACGAAGCTAGTGCGTGGTACTCTCAGCAAAATGATTCAAATACAGTTATTCAGTTGCTTGCAGTCACACAAAAACAAGTTGTAGATGATTTTATAGAGCAGTATGCACTTCAATTAACTGCGTACACCTATCAAACACAAAGAAACGGTAAAACATGGTGGGTTGTTACAACCGGCAGTTTTACAAGCATGAATGATGCACAGCAAGGTATGAAAAAACTACCTGCAAGTATCTTAAAAAATAAGCCGTTTTATAAAAAAATTAGTAAAATAAAACAAGAAATTGCACTAGTTGATCAGTAATATAAATCGCTTTAGTGTAAAATCGCGCAACACCAGATTGAAGTAAAGAACCAATGCAGCAAAAGAGTAGAGCCTTCCTTAAATGGGCTGGCGGAAAATACAGTCTCGTTGATGATATTAACGCGCGATTAAACCAAGCAAGTTCGCATGCTGATACCTTGGTTGAACCTTTTGTTGGTGCCGGTTCCGTTTTTCTCAATAGCGATTTTAAGCATTATATTCTTAATGATATTAATGCTGATTTAATCAACTTATATAAAGAATTAAGAAATTCACCCGATGAATTTATTAGTGATGCAAAAAAGCTATTCGTTGATTTAAATAACCACCCCGATGCGTACTACGAATACCGAGTTCAGTTTAATCAAAGCCGTGATGTATACGAGCGGTCAATGCTATTTTTATACATGAATCGGTTTGGTTACAACGGCTTATGCCGTTATAACTTAAAAGGTATTTTTAATGTACCATTTGGTAAATATAAAAAGCCTTATTTCCCTGAAAAGGAAATGTACTTTTTTGCTGAAAAAGCACAGCAAGCGACCTTTACATGCTTAGGCTACGATGACGTATTTAAACTAGTTCCTAATAACGCGGTTATTTATTGCGATCCACCCTATGTCCCTTTGAGTAAAACGGCTTCGTTTACTTCTTATGCTAAGGGCGGGTTTAATTTAGATGATCAGGCTAATTTAGCTAATTTGGCAGAAAAAGCGGCGTTTGAAAATAACACCCCAGTGCTTATTTCAAATCACGATACAGTATGGACACGGAAAATATACAGCCAAGCATCACTTGATCAAATTCAAGTAAAAAGGACGATAAGCCCTAAGGGCGGAACTCGTAATAAAGTAGGCGAGTTAATGGCTATGTACTTACCACTAAAACAACCACAGCATAAATTGAAAGCGCAAAAGCGATAAATAGTATTATCGCAATAGCAATGATTGAGGAAATAGAGTGTTCTTGAAAATCTGCGCGGCGCTTTTGTTCTGATTGAACACCAAAAAATGCGGCTAGCACACTTTGCAACGCGCTAATAAAGTGCCGCATTGTCTAGAATAAAGGCTTTAAAGAAGGTGTTTTCTTGTTGTCGTCTGAGCTTGTTAATAACTCAAGTAAATCCAAGTAGTGAAACTGAGCACTGCGGCTATCGCCAGTGATCCAAGAAAACCAAGAAGAGTCTTCTTCAAGTACGTGTAAACAGGGTTTGTTTGTGTTTATTTCGTGTGTTGATTGCGGAGCACAATTATTATCCGAGCTTAACTCTTGCCCTGAACTTGGCGTAAAACTTACTACCCCAATAACTAATAATGCAGATGCAATTAATATCCCAATTTTAAAAGCGCGCATGATTTGAACCTAATATTTTGTTACTTTTTTAAGCATAACAAAAACTGTTCAAATAACAAACTTGTTTCTAATAAAGACGATTAATTAAATGTCAAAAATAGCCACTTAAGCACTTCAAACGCAACAGTATTACGCCTTAGTTGCTTGGGTAACGTCATCAATTGAGTTACATTAACGTAATATTTTACTTATTGGTGAATCTGCTATGTTTAGCCCAGAACAAAAATACTTAATTGCCCCATCAATTCTTTCAGCTGATTTTGCAAAGCTTGGTGAAGATGTTGATAGCGTTTTAGCCGCAGGTGCAGATGTAGTGCATTTTGATGTAATGGATAATCACTATGTACCTAATTTAACGATTGGACCTATGGTGTGTAAAGCACTAAGGGACTACGGTATCACCGCGCCAATTGATGTGCATTTAATGGTTAAGCCTGTTGATAGCATCATTCCACAATTTGCAGAGGCGGGGGCTTCAATAATTACTTTTCACCCAGAGGCGAGTGAGCATATTGATCGCACTATTCAGTTAATAAAAGATCAGGGCTGTAAAGCGGGTTTAGTATTTAACCCAGCAACAAGTCTTAGTTATTTAGATCATGTAATTGATAAGCTAGATACCATTTTACTCATGTCTGTTAACCCCGGATTTGGTGGGCAAAGCTTTATTCCTCATACACTTAAAAAGTTAGCGCAGGCAAAGCAACGAATTGTTGAGTCAGGTCGAGATATTCGACTTGAAGTGGACGGTGGTATTAAGGTTGATAATATCGCTGCAGCAGCTCAAGCCGGTGCAGATATGTTTGTAGCAGGTTCTGCTATTTTTAATCAGCCAGACTACAAAGTGGTTATTGATCAGATGCGTAAGCAACTTGAGAGCGTAAAATAATGCAGTACGATGCGGCATTTTTTGATTTGGATGGCACACTAGTCGATAGTGTATACGACCTATATATCTCAATTAACTTAACATTAAGCGACTTGGCATTTCCTATTGTAAGCCAGCGTTTGGTCGAAAGCTGGGTTGGTAATGGTATAGATATGTTGGTAAAGCGAGCACTGAGTGGTGATATGCAAGTTAGTGAGCATTTAGATGAATCGCTAACTAATAAAGCCATTGCACAGTTTCACAAGCATTATGAGCAACAGGTAGGCCAATACAGCGTGTTATACAAACATGTTGAAACAGGGCTTGCAGCTTTACGTGGTATGCAAAAAGCATTGATAACTAATAAGTCTCGAATTTTTACTGAAAAACTTCTTGATAAGTTAGCACTTACCAATCATTTTGAGCTTATTATTTGTGGCGATGATATGACAAAAAAACCGTCACCTGAGCCATTATTGTTTGCGTGTAAAAAGCTAAATATTGAGTCCTCTAAAGCAATAATGATTGGCGATTCTAAAAGCGATATACTTGCTGCAAAAGCGGCGGGTATTGATGTAATAGCAGTAGGCTATGGCTATAATCAAGGTGAAAACCTTGCTGATTATAATCCACAGTACCTATGCGATAACTTCTTAGATATAATACCTGTTCTAACACAGCGTTAAATATTAATAATTAAGTAAATAAAGGAAAATCATGAGTAAACCAGTAGTTTTAAGCGGCATTCAGCCAACCGGTGGTATGACAATAGGCAACTATGTTGGCGCTATTAACCAGTGGCTAAAGTTACAGGAAGATCACGAAAGTTTCTTTATGTTGGTTGACTTGCATGCTATCACCGTTCGCCAAGAACCAGAATTATTACGCTCTCGCGTACTAGATGGCGTTGCATTATATGCTGCATGCGGTATCGACCCTGAAAAGTCAGCGTTATTTGTTCAGTCTCAAGTGCCAGAGCACGCACAGTTAGCGTGGGTACTTAATTGTTACGCGCAAATGGGTGAACTTAACCGCATGACCCAGTTTAAAGATAAGTCGTCAAAGCATGCTAACAATGTAAACGTGGGCTTATTTTCGTACCCAGTTTTACAAGCGGCCGATATTTTACTTTATCAAGCCGATCAGGTACCAGTAGGCGAAGATCAAAAACAACACTTAGAGCTAACGCGTGACATAGCGACACGCTTTAATAACTTATACGGTGACGTTTTTAAACTACCAGAGCCTTACATTCCAGAGTTTGGTGCGCGTGTAATGAGCCTACAAGATCCACTCAAAAAAATGTCAAAATCTGACGAAAATCCAAACGGCTACATTATGTTATTAGATGAGCCTAAAAAGATTGAGAAAAAGCTTAAAAAAGCAGTAACCGATTCGGACGAGCAAGCGCGTATTTACTTTGACCGCACTGAAAAGCCAGGTGTATCTAACTTACTTACTTTATTAAGCGTAGCGACTAAGCGCTCAATAGAAGACTTAGTGCCAGAGTTTGAAGGAAAAATGTACGGTCACCTTAAAAAAGATACAGCCGATGCAGTAGTAAGCATGATTGAACCAATCCAAGCACGCTTTAAAGAAATTAGAGAAGATCAAAACTTACTTGATAATATTATGAAATCTGGAGCTGAAAAAGCCAGTGTACGTGCCGAGAAAACGCTTAAATCGGTATACGATGCGCTAGGGTTTATTCCTCGTACATAAATTGCTTTACTAGTATAAGTAAATAAAAATGCCGCTAAATTTAGCGGCATTTTTGTATGTAACAGCTAATACTTGACTCATCGCTTAAAAGGTCATAATTGTTCAGCTAGTAGGTTTAAATGCAGGTGATTCGCAGGCTTTAACAATAAAAGAATAGCCATAAGGCATAGTCTCATTTGGCGTAATCTCTACTATTTCGTAGTCGTTTAATTCTACCACTTTACTATTTTCGGCTTTTTTACACCTTGAGTACTCATCCGCTTCGTAATTAAATGCAAACATCGCTATAAGTCGTTTACTGCGTTCAAAATAACCTTCAGTAGCAACAAATGAACTTGCAGATTCGGCGAGCTCATTTATTTCTTCTGCTTTTGGTTCCTGTTTAGCTAGCCTTTTATTTAGATTGACCACAGCTTGCTTCTTCACCTCAGGTGAGTTATTAGCCAGCTCTCTTCCAAAATAGAAACCGTTTTCTATGTCTGATAAAAATGTTGCTTCATCCCTATCGTCTACTAAGGAATAGAGGGTGCTTAAAGTTATGAAAGCTAATATTAATCTAACAGATGCGGTAAGTAAGGGGGAGTAGCTTTGACTTATATATTTAATGCTCTGCGATCCAAATGGCTTTATAAGTAGCAGCACTATAATGTAAAAGGGTAATATAAATTGAAATATCAATAAGGTGCAGAGTGTAATGCCTAATGCCCAAATGGGTAAATATATCAAAGTTGCAAAATTATGTGTGTAGTTCATGTTTGCAGCTGATACGTGAGTTACATCGTTAACGATGCCGCTTGCATTGGCTAAAACAAAATTAGCAATGGTGGCATAAAAAACCAAAATTAAAGCTTTACCTGCTAAGGAGTGCCAAAGTTTATTAAACTTTGGCCAAAACTCAATTACCAAGGCGGTCATTGTTAAAAGCGCACAAAGTGACCAAGATTTAAAGAGAATCACAGATATAAGCGCTGCTAAGTAAAGCTTTTGCGCGGTGCTAAGGCTAAACCATATGGGTTTAATGTGCTTATCAATATCAGTTTTAAGAGGCTGCAATTTTTTTTGCAGCTTTTTAAATAGCCTACTGGCTCGCCATTTTATAATTTTAAAACGCCTTAACACCGACTTTCCTTATCGTAAGCAGTAATAAACCCCAGTTAGTTTAATAGGGGCTTTATGTAATGACCTGTGTGCGAGCGCTCACATTCGGCTACTTCTTCAGGCGTACCTGCAATAAGTATTTCACCGCCGCCAGCGCCCCCTTCAGGGCCTAAATCAACCACCCAGTCTGCAGTTTTAACCACATCTAAGTTATGCTCAATAACCACGATGGTGTTACCGTGATCGCGCAGGCGATGTAATACAACAAGCAGTTGTTCAATGTCGGCAAAATGTAAGCCGGTTGTGGGCTCATCAAGTATGTATAGTGTTTTACCTGTATCGCGTTTAGAAAGCTCACGGGCAAGTTTTACACGCTGAGCTTCACCGCCAGAGAGCGTAGTAGCTGCTTGTCCTAAGCGAACATACGATAAACCAACGTCCATTAGCGTTTTAAGCTTACGGGCTATTGCAGGTATTTTATCAAAGTAGTCATGCGCGTCTTCAACGGTCATTTCGAGTACTTGGTGAATGTTTTTACCCTTGTATTGTACTTCTAGAGTTTCGCGGTTGTAGCGTGCCCCTTTACATACATCACAGGGTACATATACATCAGGTAAAAAGTGCATTTCTACCTTAATTACGCCATCACCTTGGCAGGCTTCACAGCGTCCACCTTTAACGTTAAAACTAAAGCGACCCACTTTATATCCGCGAGAACGTGACTCTTGTGTGCCCGCAAATAACTCACGAATACCCGTAAAAATACCGGTATAGGTAGCAGGGTTTGAGCGTGGTGTACGGCCAATAGGGCTTTGGTCAATATCAATTACTTTATCAAAATGGTCAAGACCACTAATTGATTTATACGGTGCAGCTTCTGCTGTGGTTGCGCCGTTTAATTCAGTATGCGCTAGTTTGAATAGCGTATCGTTTATAAGTGTTGATTTACCAGAGCCCGACACCCCTGTTATACAGGTCATTAAACCAAATGGAATTTTTAAATCGACATTTTTAAGGTTGTTTCCTGTTGCACCAAATAGCTCAAGCCATTTATCGCCGGTTGGGTTACGCTCTTTCGGTACTTCTATTTTTCGTACGCCTGATAAAAACTGGCCAGTTACTGAGTCTTTAGTGGCTAAAATATCGTCGCGTGTACCTTGTGCGATAATATGTCCGCCGTGAACACCCGCACCTGGGCCAATATCAATAATATGATCGGCGGCGCGAATGGCATCTTCATCATGTTCAACAACGATAACGGTGTTACCAAGGTCGCGTAAATGCACTAATGTTTGTAATAAACGGTCGTTATCGCGCTGGTGTAAACCAATTGATGGTTCGTCTAATACATACATAACACCAACAAGGCCCGCACCAATTTGGCTGGCTAAACGAATACGCTGTGCTTCACCACCAGAGAGGGTATCGGCACTGCGCTCAAGCGATAAGTAATTAAGGCCAACATTGATTAAAAACGATAAACGGTCGCGAATTTCTTTAAGAATTTTTTCTGCTATTTGTGCTCTTTGGCCACTTAACGATAAGCTCTCGAAAAAATCCATCGCTTCGCCAATACTCATGGTAGTAATAGCAGGTAAGTTAGTTTGGCCAATAAATACGTGGCGTGCTTCTTGGCGTAAACGTGAACCCTTGCAGCTAGGGCAGGCTTGGCTGGTTTGATATTTAGCGAGCTCTTCACGTACTGAGTTTGACTCAGTTTCGCGATAGCGACGGTTCATGTTGTTTAACACGCCTTCAAACTCGTGGTTGCGTGTTATTAAATCGCCTCTGTCGTTACGGTAGTTAAAGGCTATTTTTGTACTGCCAGAACCTTCTAAAATAATTTTTTGAGAGTCTTTAGCCAGCTTTTCAAACGGTACGTCTAAATCAAATTTATAATGTTCTGCTACGGCTTGAAGCATTTGGAAGTAGTAAAAGCTACGTTTATCCCACCCTTTTATAGCACCTCCGGCTAAGCTTAACTCTGGGTTATGCACTACGCGGTTAGGGTCAAAGTACTGGCGTACGCCTAAACCATCACAACTTTGACACGCACCAGCAGGGTTATTAAACGAAAATAAACGTGGTTCTAATTCGGTCATTGCATAGCCACAGGTAGGGCAGGCAAAGTTGGCTGAAAACAGCATTTCTTCAATACTGCTGTCGTCCATGTAAGCTACATTTGCTACGCCGCCCGACATTTCAAGTGCTGTTTCAAACGACTCAGCTAAACGCTGCTGTTGACCATCTTTTACTTTAAAGCGGTCAACAACCACTTCAATAGTATGTTTTTTATGAAGTTCAAGTGTCGGCGGATCTGATAAGTCGCACACTTCGCCATCTATTCGGGCACGGATATAACCTTGGCTTGCAAGCTGCTCAAGTAATTTAACGTGCTCACCTTTACGGTCTTTAACCACTGGCGCTAAAAGCATCAGTTTAGTGCCCTCTGGCAGCGCTAAAACGGTATCAACCATTTGGCTAATTGTTTGTGCGGCTAAAGGTAAATCATGTGTAGGGCAACGAGGTTCGCCCACACGGGCAAACATTAAACGTAAGTAATCGTATATTTCGGTAATGGTACCTACGGTAGAGCGCGGATTATGCGAAGTTGATTTTTGTTCTATTGAAATTGCAGGAGACAGTCCCTCAATATGATCAACATCGGGTTTTTCCATCAAGGATAAAAACTGTCTTGCATAAGCAGAAAGTGATTCAACATACCGGCGTTGCCCTTCAGCGTATAAAGTATCAAATGCAAGTGATGACTTTCCCGAACCAGATAGGCCTGTGATAACAATTAATTTATCACGTGGGATGGTTAGGCTGATGTCTTTTAAGTTGTGCGTACGGGCGCCTCGGACTTCAATGTTTTCCATGCTATCTCGTTAATTACCAAAATTATTTACTGAGTATCTCATAATACGCTGCAATATTAATCCTTGATCATGAAAAATCCTTAGCTTTAAGCGATTAATTATTGCCAAGCTTGTGGTAGAATCCTTGCCTAATTTTTTCACATCGTAAGATTTAGCTGATAATGACTGCATCTTCACTTAATTCACGAGAAAAGCGCGCCGCGGTATCGCTAGCGAGTGTGTTTGCATTTAGAATGCTCGGCTTATTTATGCTGATGCCGGTATTAGCGATTTATGGTCAGTCGCTTGACGGTTTTTCACCTATTTGGATTGGCTTTGCTATTGGTGCGTATGGCCTAACGCAGGCTGTGTTGCAAATACCTATGGGCCGTTTGTCAGACAAAATAGGCCGTAAAAAAGTTATTATTGGTGGCTTAGTTGTGTTTGCTATTGGCTCAGTCATAGCCGCATTAGCTGAATCTATTCAAATGGTAACTGTAGGGCGTGCATTACAAGGCATGGGTGCTATAGCTAGTGCATTACTGGCTTTTGCCAGCGACTTAAGTCGCGATGAACAACGCCCTAAAGTAATGGCAGTGATTGGTATGAGCATAGGCATGAGCTTTGCTTTTGCTATGTTATTAGGGCCTATTGTTGCCGCGTCGTGGGGTGTTGCTGGCGTTTTTTGGCTAACAGCAATACTTGCGGTATGTGGTATTTTTATTATTACGTTTTTAGTGCCCAAAGCGGTTAATAAAGCCCCCAAAGGCGACACGCTTGCAAGCTTTAGTGACATTAAAAAACTGATTAAGCACCCGCAGTTAGCACGCTTAAATGCCGGTGTATTATTGCTGCATTTAACATTAACTACTATTTTTGTGGTACTACCAAGCCAGCTAATAAAAGATGGCTTAGTGGCAAACTACCATTGGTATTTATATATTCCGGTATTGCTTTTAGCGTTTATTTTAATGGTCCCAATTATGATTGTTGCCATTAAGAAAGATAAAGAAAAACAAGCGTTTATTTGCTCAGTAGCCCTGCTTTCTATTAGTATGTTTGCTATGTCTATTTGGGTAAATAGTGTGGTTGGTATTGCAATTTGTATGCTGCTTTATTTTGTAGCTTTTAATTTTTTAGAAGCCACTATGCCTGCGCTGGTATCGCGAATTGCCCCTGCTAACCAAAAAGGATCAGCTATGGGTGGATACTCATCTAGCCAGTTTTTAGGGGCTTTTTTAGGTGGTATTTTAGGTGGTTACGTAGCACAAACAATAAGTACGCAAGCTGTGTTTGCGGCAGCGGCACTTGTTGGGTTAATATGGCTTGTTGTTGCGTGGAAAATGCAAGTACCACCCAAAAGTAAAGTTATTAGTTTAATGACCAAATTAAGTTCTGAGGAGCATGCCCAAACATTAGCTTCTCAGTTAGTTGCTTTACCCGGTGTAATAGAAGCAACAGTAGTACGCGACGAAAGCCGTAGCTACTTAAAGATTAATGATAAAGAATTTGACCTAGACCAAGCGCGAAAAGTCGCTGGTTTAATCTAACGTTTATAGGAGATGGTTCCATGGCACGCGGTGTGAACAAAGTAATTTTTAGTAACCCTTAATAAACTCTACTTATTTATCCTCCCAATTATAATTCTTCTTTACCCTACTTATAAATAATATTTTCCTATTTTTAACTTATCAAAAACATTTACAGGTTATTGAAATAATCAAGTTAATTCAGTAGCGTACTTTTATATTTTATAAAGCAGAAGTTAATCGTCTATTCTGAATGATACTTCTGACATTCCGCACCTGTTTTAAGAATAAATTTGTTGATAGTGGTATCCCAAGCAGTTGACGATAGTATGATTTCGTTCTTGCATGTTCACCATTATTTGTGTGTTGTCTGATTGGTAAATGAGGATAATCCCTTCAAAGCACTGAAACACCCATCGTGCGGTGGGATTTTGGTAGGGTTTGTACTTCATGTTGGGGAAGGTCTTGTCTTGTGCCACCAGTTCAGCCCGTATTTTATGCTCAAGGGCCGAATACACCATCAAGCATGTGGTCATCACCATTAACAGGGCTTCGATACATTCGGGCTTTTTAAGGTAAAACGAACTGGTTAAAAAGTCAGGACTTTTAAGGAAACGAAAGCCTTTTTCGACGGCTTGTTGTGATTTGTACGTGCTGAGCATCTTATCCATTGTCAGCGTATTGTCTGTTTGATTGGTCGCGATTATAAATAGCCCTAGCTCTTTTAACATCGCTTGTCGGGTTGCCAAGTGCACCAATAATGCTCCCGTAATCGCATAATAATGGCGTGTTTGGACTTGGTCTTTGGCAGGTCGGCCTGCCCCTGTATACACAGGCACTTGTCGAATACTGGCATCAACATCACATACCGTTTGTTTGGCTCGCCATTGTGCAAGGGCTTGGTTAGCATCGTCTTCACAAGCAAACTCTAATAGACATAGTTTTTTGAAACTTTTACGCGATTGCTCAGCTTGCTTTAGCATGCGTTTATCGAGGATATGGCGTTCTCGTTTTTGCGCCTGCTCGCTTCGCACCAATAACCAGTGTTGAGCCACGCACGCATAGTCGCTTTGACACCATACTCCTTCATAACCTTCGCTGATTGGCTCAAATGATAAGGTGGACGCGGACTTGATGAGCGCTTTCGCCTCTTTTAAGGTTTGCGGGACACGGGTGATGAACGTTTGTCCCATGTTGTGCAAGTCCACGAATGTTTCTTGCGTATACAGCGCGGCATCTGCCACCAAATAGCGATTTGACTGCGCCGCTTTTAAACTCCCGATATGCGCTTTAACAATCTGTTTAAACCCTTCCATGTCGTTGCTATTGCCACTGGCGGGTTTCATGTATACGGGAATGCCTGATTGATTCTCGCAAATCAAATTCAATATGACTTGATTTAATTCTGGGCGATGATCTCTGGAATAGCCTTTGGTCAAACGCACCGTATACATATCATCGTCTGGCGTTTCTTGGCCGTCGTAGTGAAAACTACTGGAATCTAGGTGCAGCGATTCATTCGCCAAGCCTAAATGAGACACGACTTTTTCACCCAATTGCTGGTATAAATCGCTCACCCCATAATCATAAAGGGCGTCTAAGCAACGTCCAAAGGCATCATTGTTGATATGTTCAGGCGCTATCCCTTCCCCTAACAGCCTATCCAACAGTCTGCTTGTGAAGTATTCACTGTACATATGCAATGTGCGACCGGTAAAACCAAGCCCATTGAGCAGCATGGCGACAAACAAATCCCCTGTACTCACTTTGCGTAGACCTGTATCACCAATCGCATCGTTAATGATTTCAGCAATCCCGATTTCTTTGGAGAAGCCGGCTACTAACCCTAAGTGATCTATCGACTTGGCAGATGGAAATGACATATTTTCTGACTCTCTTTTGAGAGCACAATATTATGCCTATTCCCTCTTCTAAAATACTCGATCACCATGGCCTCGTTGCTGGCTTCTGTCATAGTATTGGTTTTGCTGACATTATTGATAAGGCAATAGGCGGTGCTGCCCCCGAGCGTAAAATTACTTGTGGTCAATTAGTTACTGCAATGGCCTTAAATGGTCTTGGCTTTACCGGCCGAACCTTGCATATGTATAGCGAATACTTTAGAAACAAACCAGTCGACAGGCTCATTGGTGAAGGGGTGTTACCTGAGCATATTAACGATGACGCGCTAGGACGATGCTTAGATAATTTGTACGAGTACGGTGTTTCCGACTTGTATCAACAGTTAGGTGAAGCTGTAGTGGCTAAGCTAGGCTTAACAACCGAAGCCTTGCACCTTGATTCAACGAGTTTCCACTATGATGGTCAAGCCACTAAGGACGATGAGCCTAGGCACATCCTTATAGCCAAAGGCTATTCGCGCGACCATCGACCTGAGCTCAATCAAGTGATATTAAATCTTATATGCGAGAACCAGTCTGGAATCCCGGTATACATGAAACCTGCCAGTGGTAATAGCAATGACATGGAGGGTTTTAAGCAGATTGTAAAAGCACATATTGGTAGTTTAAAAGCCGCGCAAGTGAGTCGTTATCTAGTCGCCGATGCTGCTTTATATGTGAAAGAAACGATTGAGGACTTAGACACCCAAGGGTAATTATTTATTACGCGGGTTCCGCAAACACTCAAAGAAGCTAAGGAGTTGATAAAACAAGCCCCTACATTAACGTTTATGCCTATTTGTGATGGCTATGAAGGCGTCAGCTATGACAGCGAATATGCCGGCGTGAAACAAAAGTGGTTGCTTATTCGCAGTGAGCAAGCCTATAAGCGTGAGCAACACAGCCTCAATAAACGCATGCTAAAAGCAGGCGAGCAAGCCCGCAAGAGTTTTAAAGCCTTATGTCAACAGCGTTTTGCTTGCGCACAGGATGCACAAAGCGCTATCGTTAAATGGCAAAGCAAACAAACGGTGTGTGATGTTAACGCGCAAGTCATAGAAATTGCGGTGTATTCCAGCGCAGGCAGACCGAAACTAGGCGAATTACCTATCCGTATTGAATACCAAATCACGGGCGCATTATGCACACCACTCGCCTCTAGGCAAAATGCCTTGCAACAGTTGGGGCTGTTTATCATTGCTACCAATGACATCAGCAGCGACGTGGATATGGGCAGCTTATTGAGCAGCTATAAAGCCCAGCAAAACGTCGAAAAAGGCTTCCGATTCTTAAAAAGCCCCGACTTCTTAACCAGTGCTATTTACCTCAAAAAGCCAGAACGAATAAAAGCATTGCTCATGGTCATGACCTGCTGCTTAATGGTGTATGCGGGGCTAGAGCATGAAATTCGTCAAATATTAGTCGAGAAAGGTTGCTACTTCCCTAGTATGAAATACAAATCGGAACAACGGCCCACAGCCCGTTGGGTATTCCAATGCTTCGAGGGAATAGCGATTATATATTTACCAGACAAGATGGAGTTCGTTGCCAATTTAGAAAAGCGCAATCAAACCATCATTGATTGCCTAGGTCAAAGATACCAAAAGATTTATTCTTAAAATGGGTGCGGAAGATCGGTTTTAAAACTTAAGATACATTGATTGATTATTGAACGAATTTAATTTTATATTGAGGTGCGGAATGACAGATAAAATGTTCTAGTCTATTGATATATCGCGAGTTTCGATCCTAATTCATCAGTGAGTATCAATTAGGATGTGTAATATTGTTTCTTGTTGTGGGCTGAGTAAATAATACAAGTAGACGGTTTACATGTAAAACTCTCATTAGGATCAATGTGCATACTAATAAAAGCTTATTTTCTTTTAGGTACAGCTCAATGTAGTTTAGAAATATATACAATCGGTTTAAATAACAATGAAAAATCGGGTTTATTAATATGACTTTAAAGTATGTTGATATTCTAAGACGCATTACAGTGTAATTGTGTTAGTAAGTTATCTATATAATTGTATTTAAATGATAGTTTGTTATCAGCGTGTTTTTTATTTTCTCTTTTAGGAATAAATAATAGGTGATTTTTTTAATGTGATATTCTTATTTCTCATACTACTAGTGAGTTTTTGTTGTTTGTCATCTGTTTAATTCAGACGTACAGTTTTTGTACACATAAAAGCTTTAAAAACTATAAAAATGATACAACAAGATAAGAGGGAATGTGATGCATAAATATAGAGGTTATAAAAATAAAATTAGTAAAATTTCATTTTCTGTTGCTTCAGCATTAGGGCTCTTAGTGAGTCCTTTGGTGAGTGCTCAAGTAGAGTCGGATACTAAAGTAGTAGAAACTGATAAAGAAGTTGAAGTGATTATGGTCACTTCACGTAAACGAGGTAATGAATCAATACAAGATATCGGGGGAAGTATTCAAGCGGTTACGGGGGCAAAGTTAGCCTCTAAAGCAGCTTTAGGTTTTGACGATTATATGCGTTCTGTTCCCGGATTAAGTGCAAATAACTCAGGTAGTGGTCAAACACAAATTACTATGCGTGGGGCTGCATCAACTCGTTTAAATCATGCTAATCCAAATGTTCCAGCTACAGCTAGTATTTTTTTTGATGAAACAAATGTAACAACGTCAGGTTTTAACCCTGATGGTAGCTTAATTGATGTTGCCCGTGTTGAGGTTTTACGTGGTCCACAAGGGACATTATTTGGCGCTAGTTCAATGACTGGCGCAATTCGTGTCATTTTTAATGAACCCAATTTAGATGAAACAGTCGTTAAAGGGCGTTTTTCAACATATGCCACTAAAAATGGCAGTTTGAGCACGAATGGTGATTTAACGTTAAATTTGCCAATTACTGATAATTTTGCCGTTAGAGCTAGTGGCTACAGTGCTTATAAAGGTGGATATATTGACAATGTTTATCCCGCCACAGGTATTGATGAAGACTTTAATGACGATAGTATTCAAGGTGGAAGACTAAAAGCCTTGTGGGAAGTTAATGATAGCCTAATGTTACGTGCTTCAGTGTCATTTCAAGAAACACACTCTAATGGTAGACCAGATGAGCAGCAAATTGATGATCCAAATGCTGGTATAGGTTTGCAATCTGTGAGCAGGGGGCTCACTAATAGTAGTCTTTTGTTACCGGGTGAAACAATAGAACAATTTAATGTTAAGGAAGAGTTACAAATATCAAAAATTGTTGCTGAAACTTTCGATGATAAATACAACTTAGCGACATTTCAGTTTGAACAAGAATTTGATAATTTAAACTTGATGGGGATCACCTCATATTTTGATCGTGAATTTGAAAATACGCTAGATGATACATACCGTACCCGTGATTGGATCAATGTAGGTAATGAAAGTTGGTTTGATCAAGGAGTTGGATTGATTAATGTGGGTAGTGATCCAACAAACTCTGAGCAAGCTGTACCCGTAGTTTCTTCTCCATTTAATAATGATACGAAGCAAGAACGTTTTTCACAAGAATTGCGACTATCATCAAACTTTGACGGAATGTTTAATTTTATAGCTGGGATCTATTATGAAGATGATAGCCGAGCGTTTGAGCAAAATATTATCGTTCCGGGCTTAGACGCATGGGTAAGTGAAATTGCAGGCCCTGCATTCTTTGGTTCGAATGATCCGTTCATTTATGGACAAACGCTGGCGAATAACTGGTTTGAAGGTAGATACGAATTCGACACAGAGCAGTTATCTTTATTTGGTGAAGCATCGTTTGAATTTGGTGACTTAGAATTGATTTTAGGTGGTCGTTACTACGATTACACACAAGACGCTGATGTTCTGTTTGCTGGCTTTATTGAATTTGCAGTTGGGGGAGATAGATTAGTTGATACTATTGAAGAGTCAGGGTTTAGCCCGAAAGTTGAATTAGTCTATAAAGCGACAGAAGATTTAACTTTATATACGAGTGTTTCCGAAGGATTCCGTTTAGGTAGTGTTCAACAATTTATAAGTCCTGGTTGTGAGGGAGATCTAAGAAGTATCGGTGCTTTAAGTAGTGATCAGGGGGTAGGAGATATTCCAACAACTATTGATAGTGATACTTTAATGAACTACGAAGTTGGCTTCAAATCTAGCTTTAATAATGGTAGAACGCGTCTTAATGTTGCAACCTATCAGATAGACTGGAGCGATGCTCGTTCTCAAGTATTTCTTGGTTGTGGTTGGATTTTAGAAGGAAACTTTTTTGATATAGAAAGTAAAGGTGTTGAGTTAAATGCTGATACAAGTCTAACTGATGATTTAGAGGTATCATTAAATGTTGGTTGGAATAATGCTGAAATTTCTTCTGTGAAAGCTGGTGCTGAGTCGTTAGGTTCAGTTGGAGATCCAACGCCAATGGCTCCTGAATGGAATGTTAGTGTAGGTTTTGATTATTACATTGAGAACGTATTTAAAGATTACTCTGGGTTTATTCGTGGTGATGCCTCTTATACCAGTGAGCAATATTCAAGTTTAGGTTCTGGTTTAGAAGCAGCAACCTTAGGTCAAGTTTCACGTATTGAAATTCCAAGCAGTACGGTTGTTAACTTGTTTACAGGTATTAGCCAAGATAACTGGGAACTTAGCTTCTTTATTCGTAATTTAACTGACGAACGTATCATCACCGGTGTTGATGTTGATAAACGAAGCCCCGCAGTATTTTCTCGTGCAAGGCCTCGTAATATAGGTGTATCGATGAAATTTGAATTTTAATTAATTTAATCTCTATACGAGCGAATGTGATATTTAAATGCTAAGTCAGTAAGCTAAAGCTTAGCTATTTAAGGCAAAAAAATCCCAGTTAAATTTTATTGAACTGGGATTTTTATATAACCTATACTATTTCACTATGTATTAAAACATCTTGGTGTATACAGGTACTGTTGTTTAAATTGATAGCTCTGGATGAGACAACATAATTTCTTGCTTTAGCCACTCTCTAAATATTGAGATGTTCGTGTGTTCTGCTTGACCAATACGATTAACTAGCCAATATGATTGTGTTCCCATCAATTCAGTATCCATTAACTGCACAAGATAACCTGATGCTAATTCATGAGTGATCATGTTTTTATCCGCTATGGTTACTCCCAAGTTAAACATAGCTGATCTTACCGCAAGATTTAAGGTGTCAAACTCAATGAAATTGCTATTTGATATACCCTCTATCTTGGCAGCCATTAGCCAATGTTGCCACGTTTGAAAACGTTGTTTATCTTTCAGAATATATAAAATAGTCGCACCATCTAGGCTATGTTTTAAACTAGGATTAGCAGCCAATAATGTTGGAGAACAAACGGGTATATGGCATTCCTGTAACAACATTTCAGATTCTAAATCGTCCCACTGTCCATCACCAAAACGAATAGAACAATGCATTTCACTATCACTTGACAAGGTATCATGGCTTTTTGTGGTTATGGTTAAATCTAAATCAGGGTACTGACGTTTTAATTTACTTAAGCGTGGAATAAGCCAGCGATGGGCAAACGTTGGTGGAACATTAATCGTTAATTTATTTAAGGTTTGTTGTTCTTTAATGCTACGTAATACAAAATCAATTTGGTCAAACGACTGGCGTAGCACGGGTAATAATAGCCTACCTGCTTCAGTCAATATTAATTGGTGATGTTTTCGCTCTAATAATTGTTTACCTAACAAATCTTCTAATAATTTTACTTGTCTACTAACAGCACTTTGAGTCACATTTAATTGCTCACCTGCTTGCGTAAAACTGCCAGTTTGCCCTGCTGACTCGAATGCTTTTAAAGAATTAAGTGGTGGTAATTTACGTTTCATAATTCATATGGTTTGAGTTGAATGATACTTACACCATGCATTTTTTGACTGCTTAGTGCAATATTTAGCGATTTTTTTTGCTGAAATTTCGAGTTATTTTGTTTTTAGCATGATTTTTTCTCACGGTTGATGTGCTTTTATATCATTTGTCGGCGTTAATTTAATCTAATAATCTTACAACATAAAATTTTTAACAAGATGACTTTAACATTATGAGTGGTTTAGATTTTAAACAATGGCAGCAACGTGCAGATGAAATAGTACTGCCTCATCAAGCTTTTATAAACGGACAATATTGCCCAGCTATAAGTGGCGAAACATTTCTCCGAGTTAACCCTGCAACAGGGAAAGAACTTGTCGCTATTTCAAGTTGTGATATTAACGATGTTGATATTGCTGTTAAAGCAGCAAGAGATAGCTTTGAAAGTGGGGTTTGGTCAAGTAAAACTCCACAAGAGCGTAAAGCCATTATGTTGAAGTGGTCTGAGTTAATTAATGCACACCAGCAAGAAATTGCTTTACTAGAAACGTTAGATACAGGCAAGCCTATTGCCGAAACAATGCGAGTAGACGTATCTTCGTGTGCCGCTTCTATTGCATGGTATGCAGAAGCTATTGATAAAATTTACGACCAAGTAGCGCCAAACGGTGAAAATGCACTTGTAACCATCAGCCGTGAGCCTGTTGGTGTTGTTGGTGTTGTTGTGCCTTGGAATTACCCACTCATCATTGCTTCATGGAAACTAGGCCCTGCAATTGCAGCAGGTAATTCAGTCGTTATTAAACCCGCTGAACAGTCAACAATGGGCATGTTAAAAATAGCTGAATTAGCTACTCAAGCAGGTTTACCAGCAGGTGTACTAAATGTTGTTACTGGATTAGGGCATACCGCAGGTAAAGCGATAGGTTTACATAATGATATAGACGCTGTTGCGTTTACAGGATCAACTGAGGTAGGCAAGCTATTTTTAAAATATTCTGCTGACTCTAACATGAAACGCGTTGGTTTAGAGTGTGGCGGGAAAAGCCCACATATTGTAACCAAAAATTGTAAAGATTTAGATCAAGCTGCAATGTATGTTGCCTATGGCATTTGGTACAACCAAGGGGAAACATGTAATGCGGGTTCTCGGTTAATTGTTGATAAAGAAATAAAGGCAGAGCTATTGGAAAAAGTGATTGCTTGGTCACATAAATTACAACCTGGTGATCCTTTAGATCCTAATACCACAATGGGCGCTTTAATTGGTCAGCAGCACATGGAAATGGTTTTAGGCTACGTGAATAAAGGCGTAAGTGAAGGAGCAAAAGTGCTAATTGGTGGTCACGCCGTTCGTCAAGACAGCGGTGGGTTTTTTGTTCCTCCAACTATTTTAGATAATGTCACCAACAATATGGTAGTCGCTCAAGAAGAAATTTTTGGACCTGTGTTAGTCGTGATTGATTGTGATGGACTAGAAGATGCCATAGCTATCGCAAATGATAGTCAATACGGCTTAGCGGCCGCAGTTTGGACAGACAAGCTTAACGAAGGTCATAAAGCGGCAAAAAGGTTACGCGCAGGTACCGTATGGGTTAACTGTTTCGATTTAACATCTATTAATGCGCCTTTTGGTGGTTATAAACAATCGGGCATGGGACGTGATAAATCATTACATGCCTTTGATAAATATACTGAACTTAAAACTACGTGGATAGACTTGAGTTAATATTATGACAACAATAAACATAGCAAAAGTACCACCAGTTATCTTAGGGAATGGCGTATTATCAGAACTTCCTGCAAAAATTAAGCAATGGCAAGTAAAAAGTGTATTACTTGTTTCTGATGTAGGGTTAGCATCAACAGGTCTAGTTGATAAAGTGCGTGCATTAATTGAAGAAACTTTACCCGTAGAAGTCTTTTTAGCGCCAGCGGGCGAACCACATATAAATACAGTAGACAAAGGTGCCAAACAAATTAGATTAATGGACACACCGTTAGTGGTAGGTTTAGGTGGGGGGACAGCGTTAGACATAGCTAAACTCATAGCAGGATTAGCGGTATCAGACGAATCTATAAAACACTATTTATTGTGTGCAAATCCGTGGTTAGGCAGCGTACCTAAAATCATGATACCAACCACTTCAGGCACGGGGGCAGAAGTAACAAGAACATGCGTACTGTCTGATGAAAATAACAGTAAATCTTGGGCTTGGGGCGATGAATTATCGCCTGAATTAGTGATGCTTGACCCTCAAGCAAGTAAATCGCTGCCAGCATTAATTACTGCAGCAACAGGGCTAGACGCTTTAGTTCATGCGATAGAAGCAGCAACGAGCCAGTCTAATAATGCTATCAGTTCAGCGAATGCATTACAGTCTATCAAGCTTGTTAATCAAAACTTAAAAGACTGTATTGACACCCCAGATAATTTATCTGCGCGATTAAAGATGCAACAAGCAGCCTATCTAGCTGGGGTTGCTATTGATAATTGCGGCACAGGCATGGCGCATAATATTGGCCATGCGTTGGGGTCTTTGTACCATATTCCGCATGGTATAGCGGTGACGGTAGGCTTAATGGCAAGTTTACCTTGGAGCTTAGAAACTCAAGCCGATGCTTATCATGATGTTGCGAACGCTTTAAATTGCACAGGTGATGAATTAGTCAGCGTGTTGAGAGATCTATTGACGACAGTGAACTTTAGCCAATGTTTGGTGCGATATCAAGAAACAGAAATTGATATTGAGCAACTCGTACTGTGCATGAAAAGCACTGAAAACATACCAATGGCAAATAATAATAGCCGAGTACCCCAAGGAAATGATTGGTTGATATTAGCTCAGAACACTAAACACACGTTTAAAGCATTATTACCTTAATTCGCTTGTATTAACGAAACGTCCATTATTGATAAAACGTAATAAACTTAACAAAGTAGTTCATTACGTTTACTAACCGAGTTAGAAAATATGAAAATCACCAATATAGAAATTAGTCACCACCAATTAGATTTAGACCCACCATTTCCTGCCTCTTGGGACACTCAACCTCGTCGTAAATTTCCCGCTACTATTGTTCGTGTTTATGACGACGAAGGTAATGTGGGTATTGGATCTGGCGATGTAATGTATGGCTTTGAAGATTATGTTAATCTGTTTATTGGTGAAAATCCCCTCGATTTGGTTAGGCACAATGCGGTACTGGAAAATGTGAGTTTTCATGCAGGGCGTCCTTGGCCTCTTGATGTAGCACTATGGGATCTTGCCGGTAAAATTAAGCAACAACCTACCTGGAAAATGATGGGAGGATTAGATAATAAAATTCTTGCCTATGCTTCTAGTGGTGTGCATCGTACACCTGAACAAATGGCCGATATGGCAAAAACCTTAGTAGAAAAAGGTTATCCAGCATTAAAAATTCGTTTTGGCCGAACCACTTTAGCTGACGATTTTGAAGTACTAGCCGCAGTAAGAAATGCGGTTGGCGATAAATTAACGTTAATGGTGGATTGTAATCAAGGTTGGCGTATGCCGTGGGATATTCAAAAGCCTTGGGACCTTGCACAAGCTTATGAAGTTTCTCAAGAATTAGAAAAATTCGGCGTTTATTGGATGGAAGAACCACTATATCGTGGTGATTATAATGGCATGTCAGCACTACGCGAAAAGGTTAATTTAAAATTAGCTGGCGGAGAAATGACACGTGAAACATATGAATTTCGTACCCTAATAGAGCGTGAATGTTTAGATATTATTCAACCTGATGTTGTATGCAGTATTGGTATGGAAGGGTTAAGGCAGCTAGGGCATTACGCCAAAGAGCGTGGCGTTATTTTTACACCACATACTTGGGGAAATGGTATCGGTTTATTGGCTAATTGCCACTTAACAGCAGGTAGTGTTGGGGCACCATTTATTGAATTTCCACTTGACCCACCTGAGTGGAGTATTGAACGTCGAGACTTTATGCTACAGACCCCTGTAGATATTGACAAAAATGGCTGGATTCATTTGTCAAACGAACCTGGTTTAGGCGTAGTGCTTGACGAAGAAAAATTAGCGCAAACAAAAAGTAAGCAAGCAACGTATCAGTAAATAGTTGATGTCATTTAAATTCATAAAGTTGATTACATACTATAAATGAAAAGTGGGAAATGATGGCGATAGACCAAATAACACCGATGAAAGATCAAAAGCGAGTAGTTAATTTCGCTTTTAATATAAAGCACGGCGTATTTTGGCCGCCATTTTTATTACTACTAGCTGCTGTTATTTTTAGCTTTGTCGATTTAGCGCAGTATATGCAAATTGCCACGAAAATTAATGACTGGATTTTGTCTAAATTTTCTTGGCTCTTTAGCTTATCCAGTTTTTGTTTACTTGTATCACTCATTATCGCGTATTTTTCTCCGTTAGGTAAAATACGCATAGGTGGTGGTGACGCTAAGCCCTTATTGACTAAATGGCAATGGTTTTCAATAACTTTATGTACCACAGTGGCAACGGGGATTCTGTTTTGGGGTACTGCAGAGCCCATGTATCATCTGTATCAACCACCTGAATCTTTAAATATTACGGCCCAAAGTACTGAAGCAGTGCAATTTACAATGGCTACTATGTTTATGCATTGGTCTTTTACTCCTTATGCTATTTATTGTTTACCGGCACTGGTGTTTGCACTCGTTTACTATAATTTACAGTTCCCTTTTTCTATTGGTTCCGCGCTTAGGCCTATTTTTGGCCGTTGGGTTCAAGGAGAAAAAGGCCAAGTAATTGATGCAATCGCTTTATTTGCATTAGTTGCTGGCATGGCATCGTCTTTAGGTACTGGTATTTTAGTACTAAGTGGTGGAGTTGAATCAGTTTTTGGCTTACCTAGTAACAAAACAGTCATGGCTATTATTGGTATTTCCATTGTCGCGACCTTTATAGCATCAGCGGTTAGCGGGTTACAAAAAGGTATTGCGCGCTTATCAAATATTAATGCAAAAGTATTTATTCTATGTTGTATCTTTGTTTTTCTGTTTGGCCCTACACGTTATATTTTATTTATCGGTTATGAGGGGCTTGCCGACTATTTCAGTAATTTTTTCGCAAGAAGTTTTAATACTTATACTGGACCTGAAGATAATTGGCCAAATTTATGGACTGTTTTTTATTGGGCTAATTGGTATGCGTGGGCACCTATAACAGCCTTGTTTTTAGGACGCATAGCGCTAGGTTATACCGTTCGTCAGTTTATTATGGTTAATCTGATTTTTCCTGCCTCATGCGCCATTGTTTGGATGGCTACCTTTTCTGGCACCGCGATGAGATTAGATGAATTGACGCAAGGCGGTTTGCATCAAGCAATGCAAGATAAAGGTGTTGAAGCTGTTATTTTTGCTTTATTCGAACACTTACCTATAGCAGGGATCACAACGGCAATATTTATAGGTATCACGTTTATTTCGTATGTTACCGCTGCCGACTCTAACACTGATGCAATGAGTAATATATGTGCAGCCGATCCTGTTGAAAATGAGGAGGCAACTAATACAACTGAAAAAACTAACAAGGGTGAATCAATTGAAAAATCTAAAATGCTACTGAAGTTTGTGTGGGGGATTTCTATTGGTGTGATTGCTTGGGTTATGGTTAGTTTTGCCAGTATCGATGGGATAAAAATGATGTCGAATCTAGGCGGTTTACCTGCAATGCTTATTATCATTGGTACTAATTTGGTTTTGTTTAAGCTTATTTATATGGTTTATAAAGGACAAACCTTTGAGCCGAAATACAAAAAAACTATAAATAATCAGAATATCGTTTAATTTTTTAATTACTTGAAAGGCATGTGTTTATTAATGATAAAGGTAGGTGAAACAAAGCATGCAACCGCTAAATACTCGTATTGAACAAGATGCAATTGGGCTGTTAGGTGTTCCTGAAAAAGCGCTTTACGGTATACAAACTCAACGAGCGGTGGAACTCTACCCATTAAGTGGAGAAAAGCCTTTATCAGCATACCCTGAGTTGATCATTGGGTTATTACAGGTAAAAAAAACAGCAGTAATAACGAATATTGCGACTTCTGAAATATCACCTGATATTGGTCAAGCTATGTTAAATGCAATAGACATTTTGCTAGCAGATATACCCTTAAATGAATTTCCTGTGCATGCTTTTCATGGAGGCGGTGGTATTTCTAGTAACATGAATGTGAATGAAGTTATTGCTAACCTTGCCAATCAAATAACCTTTAATCAACCTTTAGGTACTTATAATCCCGTTCATCCTAACGATCATGTTAATTTGAATAACTCGACTAGTGATGCATTATCTACTGCTTGTCACATAGCAATAATTGATAAATGGCAAAACTTTTCAACTACATTACAGCAACTTTCAATAACCTTTACAGAGCAAGGGCAGAAGTGGAAACACGTTTACAAAATTTCTAGAACCTGTTTACAAGATGCGGTTGAAATAACGTTTGATGATTTTTTTAGTGGTTATAGTGCTTTAATAAATCGTAATATTGAACGTTTAACTTCGGATATTGATAGACTCTATAAAGTTAATTTAGGTGGCAATATTATCGGACGACAAGGTGATTGTTCACCTTTGTTTTTTGAGCAATGTATCAGTACGCTTAACCAAGTAAAGAACACAGAACATTATTCAAGAAGCGATAATCTATTTGATAGCTCACAAAACCATGATGATATTATTGCGGTTGCTAGCCGCTTAGAATTATTATCAAGAGGTCTAATTAAAGTTGGCAAAGACTTCCGTTTACTCTGCTCTGGCCCTGAAACAGGTTTTTGCGAAATCACGTTGCCTGCCGTGCAACCTGGATCTTCTGCAATGCCTGGAAAAATTAATCCAACAATCCCCGAATTTTTAATTCAATCATGCATGCAAGCTATAGGGCGATGTAACTCTGTGCAGTTAACTCAAGATCATGGTGAATTAGACTACAATGCTTGGCAATCAATTATTATCGTTAATGTACTTGATGCCATAAGCTGCCTAAACAACGGTATCGATGTTTTTATTACTCACTGCTTATCTGGTGTAGAACCTAATCTAGAGCGCAATCAAGCCAATGTAAATACGCTCATTCCTACCATTATAAAATTAAAGAATTTGAAAGGTTATTCTTTTGCTGCTCAAGTGTATAAAGACACTGGTGGTGACTTAAAACTCATACATGAGTACCTTAAACTCTATAAATAGCCATTTTTCCTATTTAATCATGAGTTTTACGCATAAGGTATGTGCTGTAATGTCAATTGTGCATTGCACTTAAGCTACCTATGATTAATGTGTGTTAAAAGTGCGCATTAACTGTGATTTTTCGCATGTTTTAATAAATAGTAAAGTAGGGTGTCTACACACTTATTTTTATCCCATTTCCGATGAGAAAATTTTATAAGGTTTCTCATCCATAAAGCATACAAAACGATAGGAATTATATGGACTTCATGAGAAATATACCATTGGCATGGGCATCACAATGGTTAAACCAGCCTAAACAACAATATATTAATGGTGAATGGGTAGCAGGCGCGGGTAATGAAAACTGGGTTGTGAAAAACCCTGCGAATGGTCAAGAGCTTTGTTCTTTTGCTATTGCTGACGAACAACAAGTAGAACAGTCTGCGGTAGTTGCTAATCAGTGTCATGAAAGTAAATTATGGTCTAAGGTAAACCGTACTCAACGTGCAAATATGCTGCGAGAAATTGCTCGTTTAATTCGCGAACATACCGAACAACTTGCTGTATTAGAAACTTTAGCCAATGGTAAGCTTTACAGCGAATCTATGATTGACGATATCCCAACCTGTGCCGATATTTTTGATTATTATGCAGGATGGACAGATAAATATTATGGCGAAACATCACCCGTTGAAGATGGATTTCTTAATTACACGTTAAAAGAGCCTGTTGGTGTATGTGGACTAATCGCACCTTGGAACTTCCCTCTTTATCAAGCCTGTTTGAAAATTGCTCCAGCGCTAGCGATGGGTAATCCTGTGATTATCAAACCATCTGAATTTACCCCATTAACGGCACTTTATTTAATCGAGTTAATTGATCAGTACTTAGATTTCCCTAAAGGAGTGATTAACTTATTGTTAACCAATGGACAAATGGCTAATCAATTAACGGTAAGCAATAACGTACATAAAATATCTTTTACTGGCAGCACTAACGTGGGTAGTAAAATAGTGAAAAATTCAGGTGATTCAAACCTAAAATCAACAACATTAGAGCTTGGCGGAAAATCTCCTTGTATATTCTTTGAAGACACACCTGACCTTGATGGTGCAATTGATCGTGCCTTTAATGTGATGTTTTCTCACAAAGGCGAAAAATGCTCTGAACCTACTCGATTTTTAATTCACGACAGTATTTATGATTACGTGCTAAATAGCTTAATTGAAAAAGCCGAAGCAGTGAAATGTGGTAATCCATTTGAAGAAGGTATTACACAAGGTGCACAGTGTAATGAAGCTCAGTTTAATAAAATAATGGAATATATCGAAATAGGTAAAACTGAAGCAGAGTTAGTTGCAGGTGGTACCGCTGATACTGTAGGTGACAATGCCAACGGTTACTTCATTCGTCCAACAATTTTTTCAAATGTTGCACAAAATACACGTATTGCTCAAGAAGAAATTTTTGGCCCTGTGTTGTGTTGTACTCGGTTTAAAACGACTCAAGAAGCCGTTGATATGGCAAACGCAACCATATATGGCTTAGCCGCAGGTATTTATACCAGTAATGTTAGCAGAGCTCACCGAGTTGCAGAACAAATTGACGCGGGAATGTTTTTTATTAACCGCTACGGGTGCTACGGACTAAGTAGTCCTTTTGGTGGCTTTAAGCAAAGTGGCTCGGGCAAAGAAATGGCAATTCATTCTTTGTCTTCATACACGAAAACAAAGTGTGTATGGGTATATTTTGGGGATCAACAATAACTCCCCCATAGGATAGTTTAATTGATATCTGAATCTATAAACAAGCCATAACTTGTTAAAAAAAACAGTTGCAATTTAAGCACAGAATAATCGTCATTTAACGACTGAAGCTTTTTTTTGCAATCATAATATTAAACAAATATTGATATATGAGTAAAAACTATGCAATACGTAAATTTAGGTAACTCAGGCCTTAAAGTGTCTCGCCTATGTGTTGGCACCATGAATATGGGATCAAAAGAATGGAAACCATGGATTTTTAATGAAGCAGAAAGTGAACCTATTATTCGTTATGCTTTGGATATGGGAGTTAATTTTATTGATTTAGCTGACTTTTATTCCACAGGAGCAGGTGAAGAAGTGGTATGTAATGTATTACGTCGAATAGGCCGACGTGAAAATTTAGTAATTACCACTAAAGTTGGCTATGCTATGAGTGATGATATTAATGCCCAAGGACATTCTCGTAAGCATCTTTTTAATAGTATAGATGCATCATTAAAGCGTATGGGAATGGACTATGTTGATATTTACATGTTGCACTATTTCGATACACAAACACCCGTTGAAGAAACCATGTCAGCTTTGCATGACATTGTTCGGTCAGGAAAAGCACGTTATATAGGTGTTTCAACGATGAATACTTGGCAATTGGCAAAAATTCTTCAAGTATGTGATAAATATGGTTATGTTAAACCTATTAATATGCAATTACAGCTCAATTGTGCTTATCGAGAAGAAGAGCGAGAAATGATACCATTTTGCCAAGATCAAGGCATTGGTGTGTCTGTGTTTAGCCCATTAGCACGCGGTCTGTTAACCAGTGACCTGCAGTCAATTCGTAATCAAACTGACTTATTCACACAAGAAATGTACAACGATCAAGCTTCTAAAGATATCGCTCATTCTGTGGCTAAAGTGGCCAGTGCACGTGGCTGTGCTCCTGCTCAAATAGCACAAGCTTGGGTGTTGCAAAAATTAGAAATATCATCAATGTTAGTTGGCGCAGATACTACTGCTCAATTTGATAGTGCATTAGCGGCACTTGATACTAAGTTAACGAATGAAGAAATTTATGAACTTGAACGTAATTACACTCCTTGTGATTTAATAAATGATTACACCGCAGGTAAAAGAATACCGCGCACAGCACGACCAGAGAATTTCTGATAAAGTTCATTAACTATAATGATTAAATACAGTGCTTTTTTGAATAAAGAGCACTGTATATCATTACTAACTATGGTCTGTTGCTAGAATATTTTAGCCATTTAAGTCGCACTTCCGTAACCGTCGCCTAAAGGCCTTCACCTAACTTAACATTCCATGGCAGTAGTTGCTCGATGTCAGGCTCAGGATGCGTAAAGGCTTCAAGTAAATGGGTGATGTAATCGTAAGGCACAAGCCCATTGGCTTTTGCGCTTTCTACGATTGAATACAGTATCGCACTGGCCTTAGCACCCTTTGCAGTTTGTGAGAAAAGTTATGCCTTCCTGCCATTCACGAAGGGCTTAATTGAGCGCTCTGCGCGATTATTGTCGATGCTGAGCCGTCCATCTAATGTATAACGTTCAAGCTTTTCCCATTGATTTAGACAGTATTGAATGGCATCACTTAAGTCAGTTTGCCCTAACACTTGGCTTTTAGATTGAATGAGCCATGTTTTAAATTCATCAAGCTACAATTAAACGTGCAAAAGACGAAGTGAACGAGTATATTAGCGACATTAAAGACTCTACTTTGGTTATGATTGACTAGGTATACTTTACCCACATTTAAGTATAGTAAGTTATAAGTAGAGTCAATTTTTTAAAAATTAGATGAAACCCTTGCTGCATAAGGGGTAGGAGAAAAGTATGGCCTCAAGGGGAATTAATAAATGCATATTGGTTGGTAATTTAGGACAAGATCCTGAAGTTCGTTACATGCCTAATGGCAATGGTGTAGCAAATATTACCTTAGCGACTTCAGACAGCTATAAAGATAAAAACACTGGCCAAATGGTTGATAAAACTGAATGGCACCGTGTTGTATTTTTTGGAAAACTGGCTGAAATTGTAGGCGAATATTGTCGTAAAGGTTCACAAATATATGTAGAAGGTAAACTTCAAACACGTAAATGGACTGATCAACAAGGCCAAGAAAAATACACTACAGAAATCGTTGTTGATGGCTTTACAGGTCAAATGCAAATGCTAGGTGCTCGCGGTGGAGACCAGCAAAGTGGTGGCGGTTACCAAGGCAATCAAGGTGGCCAGCAAAACACTGGTTATCAAGGTAATCAAGGTAATCAAGGTAGCCAACAAGGCGGTTATTCACAAAATAATCAAAACCAGCAAGGTAGTTATGCACCACAACAGCAAGCTGCACCTGCTGCACAGCCTCAATCGGCGCCTGCTCCACAGCAAAATAATCAGTACCAGCCACAAGGCGGTGGTTTTGCTCCACAGCAAAATAGTGCACCACAGCAGCAAGGAGGTTTTGCACCTAAGCCTCAAAATGCACCACAAGGCGGCGCATCAAATCCAATGGAACCAACAATAGATTTTGACGACGACATTCCGTTCTGATCAAAGACAAAAAATAAAATGTTGATAAAAAATTTAGAAAGCCGCTACTAAGCGGCTTTTTTATGTCTTTCACTCCATCAATGTTAGCCAATTTTCTCGTGTTGCTAATAATGGTAATTAGCTTAAGTACTGTTTTACATTTAAAGTTAATTGGCTACCTTGTGCTTATAGCTTTTTTGAACAACACTTTAGTGACTAATATTACGTGTGGGTGAGTTATGTCTAAGGGGCAGTATTGGTTATTAAGATATTTTAAGCCGATTTGTTTGGTCATGCTTGTTGTATCGCTTATCTGCTTTAACTTCATTTTAAGCAATGCGTTACATTTAAAAGTGCATAGTGCTGGCCAGCAACTTACAAAGCAAGTTTATGAGTTACAATTAAATGCCCCTTTGAATCAAAAAACACTGTCTGTTTTAGCGCAAAGTCATGGCTTTATGCTTGCACCTGAGTCGTCTTCCCTCCACTTTAAAAACATTATAAAGCCACAGCTTGAGGTGTTTTCATATAAAACATTAAACTTAGGCCTTTATCATTCACCAGTGTGGATAATGGAAAGCTACTTATTTATTCTATTTAACCTGGTGATAGTGGGTGCCGCTATTTCATTATACTGTTGGGGAAGTGCAGCTAACTTTAGACAATTAAAACACCAAAACCGTCATCACAATCCAACAAAATTGACTCGTAGCATTTCCAGTTTAAATGTGGTCAAAAATGTTGAAAGTGAGGAGTTAGCCTCACTATATGCTGCCGCTGAACAGTATCATAGTTTGTTCGTTTTGGTCAGTTGGGAGTGTAAGTTTGACAAAAATACCGACTTAGAAACTAGTTTTAAAGTTTTTATTCTAAAAGGTATCCCAGAGATAAAAAAAGTAGCTGTGAAACTTATTAATCCAGACAATCTAACCATAATGCTTTATAACGTACCTATTGCAGAGCTTGATCGGTACACGGAGCGTTTGCATAAAATAATTTTTAATGTGTGCCAAAGCCACCAAAAAAATACGACTTGTAAGCATGTTAAATTGGGTGCGTGTAATTTTCGTCTAGGAGCAGATCAATCAAAGGTTTTGCAAATAGCACAGTCGGCCCTAACGCTTTCAAAAAATAGTACGTTATTACACTGTCATCGGTTGGCGCTGAGCAAAAGCCAAGAGGTGTTATTTTGTAATGAGCAGGTTATAAATAATATTAAGAAAAATAAATTTATGTTGTCTTTTCAGCCTGTTTTCGATTTGATTAGTGGTGATATTATCCAGCATGAGGCGTTAATTAGAGTAAGGCACGACATGCATGGGTTACTAGCCGCTCAGTATTTTATCAATCAAGTTGAGAGTAAAGATGACGCGTTAATTCTAGATAAGGCGGTATTGTCGCAAATACTAACACTTGTAATGGCAGAGAAGTCGCCATTGAGCGTAAGTATTAATATGCATCCTAAAAACTGGCTTAACGATAAGTTTTGGAGCTGGTTAACCATGCAAATGGATAAGCTTAATCTAAGCTGTCAATTACAGTTTGAAATGAGTGAATTTTTCTTTTGCAACAACAAAAATGCGTTAGCAAATACGTTAAATATAATAAAAAAACACAGATCTAATATTATTATTGATAATGTAAAAACGAGTGAACACATTCCTTTGCTTATTCACTGTGAAGAGGTAATAGGCTTAAAGCTAAGCTATGAACTCGTTCACTTAGTTAATGAAAAATCGCATAATCAAAAATGTATTAAAGAGATTGTTAATGCAGGTAAAATGTTAAACCTTCCTGTTTACGCCGTAGGTGTTGAGACTCAAAAAGAGCTCATTATGTTAACTAAATTGGGCGTTGCTGGCGCACAAGGTTTTTATTTTTCGGAGCCTTTACAAGAGCTCACTCAGGCTGTTTTTCATTAAAATATTTCAGCTTTGTAAATTAATGTTTTATGTAGTGGCGCTTAACCGAAAAAAGTATTTCTAAATAAGTTTTCTGTATTTAAGACCCTTTAGCCCCTGCAAACCACCGGTATGAATCGCAATTATTTTACTGCCAGAAGGGAAGTAATCTCGCTCTATTAAGTTCCATATTGCGTACATCATTTTACCACTATAAATAGGCTCTAATGGTAAATTGTGTGTAATGTCCATATGTTGGCAAAACGCCCATAACTCAGGGGTAAATTTACCGTAACCACCTCCATGAAAGTCGCAAAGTAATTGCCAGTTAGTTTGTGACTTTGCTTTGCAACTTAACTCTCGGACTTCATCCATTAAATATTCCGCTTGCTTTAAAACTGCAATTCCCATTATTTGTGTTGTTGTATTACTCCCCTCAATTAACCCCGCTAATGTCCCTCCGCTTCCTGTGGGGCAAATTAGGTAATCGTGTTCTGGTAAACTTTGTGCAAGCTCTGCACAACCGGGTACTGCATAGGTATTCGTCCCGCCTTCGGCAAGAATATACGCATTGGGAAATTTTGTTCTAAGGTCAGCAAGGTATTGTGAATCGTTTCGTAACTTATATTCAACGCGATTAACAACATGAAGCTGCATGCCACATTGCTGTGCAAATTGAATGGTTGGGTTATTTTGATCTAAATTAGGCCCGCGAATAATCCCATGGGTTGTTAAACCAAACATTTTTCCCACTGCGGCGCATGCATGTATGTGGTTTGAAAACGCCCCACCAAATGTAAGTAACTCGGTTTTATTCTGGGACTGCATTTGTATTAAATTATATTTTAACTTGCGCCACTTATTCCCATTTATTAAGGGATGAAGCAAATCGTCTCGCTTTACTAAAAGCTCAATGCCTTTACTTTTTAACCACGGATCATCAATTGTTTGCGTAACAGTGGTTTCATTTATTTCGAAAGACGCAGGCATTTTTTCTCAATTAAAAGGATAAATAATAAAATACACGACTAATTTTATAGCTTATAGATAGAAGGGGCTATACAAAATTACAACGGATTGTTTTGTGTAACAGTGCGTTGATTAAATTTTGAGTAGCTAGATTGGTTGACATGTTTTAAAGTTAACCAATTGTAAAGGGAGTTTAGTTATGAAAAAACAATTTAAGAAAACAATAATTATAAAAAAACAGACTGGCTTTTCGTTACTGCAGCTAATCATTGTTATTGTCATTTTTGGTGCGTTAGCTGTTTATTTTGCCCCGCGCTTTTTAAACCTTCAAGGGGAAGCACACGCATCCATTCTTGAAACACTGCAAGTATCAATTCAAGCTGAAATAAGCGTTGTACATGGAAAAGCCATTATTAAAAACGTCCATAATAAAGCTAATGCCAGTATCGAGCTTGATTCAGGAAAAATGGTTGATATTGTTTATGGCTATCCTGCTGCAACTGAGGCCGCTTTTAAGGTGTTTTTAGATACTAAATTTGCAACTGAACACACTGGGGATTTTAATATTACGAGTAGCCCACAAGCTGCAAAAGCTGTTATTTATCCCAACAGTTATTCTGCAGTGGATAATTGCCGTATTGAATATATTGAAGCCAAAAAAAACACGAAACAAAATGTAATTACTGCGCCTGCTTTAAGCGTATTTACGTCTGACTGTTAGTACAAAAAATAAGTGTTTATAAGTTTGCTAGTTTATTTGATAACGTAATTTTTAATGGTTAACGGTTAAATAGCGCAAATACGCTAAGTTTAATATAAAATGATACTTAACGGTGATGAATAACCTAAAATAAAATAGCTTCACTGTTAAGTGTAAGCCTATGAATTTAATGTAAATCTAAGCATTGCTTCACAATTTATCGGCTTTAGAGTAAATGATCAGGTTATTTACTAGCGTGAAACGGGCGAATAGTTGTAAACTAAGATAATAATTGAACAAAGCTTGTGTTTTGCGCTGCAAGTACATAGCATAAGACTTTAATTATAAAAAAATAATAACGACCAAATAATTGCCGCTTTTTGGGACTGGAATATATGCGAATTACTCCTTTATCTCTGTTAATTACAGCTAGTTTGTTAGCAAGTAGTGCATTTGCACAAGACACAGCTACCGTAACTGGAATTGAGTCAGAGATTAGTGTTAAACAGACAGAATACGATAACTCGACAAGAATACTTGATAAACATTTAAAAGAAGAAAGTCAGTTACAAAATCAATTAGAGCTACTTCGTTCTCGTTCAACTGAGCTAGACAAAGAAAAAAACCAAGCGCTCGACGCGATGAACGAAATGTATCGCCGTTTAATAGATGATCCATCAATAAACATTACAAGCGCTCAATCTCGCTATCAACAGGCGGTAGTTGATCACAAGCAAAATAAAGATGATATCTCTATGCAGTTGGCGGCAATTGCATCCCACCGAAAAGATATTGAGCAAATTAGAGTTGCTAAGCACACTTTACTAAATACCTTAGAAAGCCTGAAAGAGCAGTTAACAACGGCTCGTGTAGAGCGCTTGCGTAACGAGTTTACGCGTGAAGGTACGCTTGAGGTTAACCATACAATAAATTGTAAGCGTACAGAAACACTTGCGGCCTGTGAGCAACGTGGTCAGCAAATGGGTTTACAAAAAGCAACCAAACGTTTTGTAGACCAAATTTTTGCAAACTTAACCGAAGAACGCATAGTTGAACCAAAGCGCAATTTAGCGGGTGCGCAAGTACAAATTTTAAGTAGCCATGTGGTTAATAGTGCGTTTAGTGGCCAAGGTAACTATAACGTTAACTTAAGCGTTTCAATGCGCGGCGAAGTCAATAGCAGCCGTTTATGTAACTTATTAAGTATAGATAACCGTTATTGTTCAGAATACGGTTCACCGCTAAATACAGCTTACCAGCCAACTTATGGCACTACCTATTCAGATAGTCAGTTAACATTCAGCAATAGCGCGGATAATAACAGTACAGTTTCGGTATCGCGTTTAAACAACAAGCCTGTACGCGATTATTCTGTGAAGCAGCCGGTTCAATCTAAGCCTGATTTCACGGTTGTTGAACAAAAAAAAGATCAGTCGGTAGAGTTAACACTTCGTTCTAACGTATACGATGATGAAGTATTCATTAACGGTGTGAGCTTTGGTTCTACTCGTTTAATTACGCGTTTACCAAAAGGTGTGCATGAAATTGAAATTCGTAAATTAGGTTACAAGCCCTACCAAGCACGTGTAAACCTAAATAAAGCGCAAACAATTAATGCTAACTTAGTAAAAAAGCCTAAGTCGATTGCTGCACCGACCTATACTCGCGAGCAACCAGAAGCACAAACACGCAGAGTAAGCGAAAATGTTAACGTTTTAAACGCAAATGTAGAAACACCTGTTGTGGTTATTCCTGCTGGCAAATTTAAAATGGGTGATATCAATGGTAACGGGTTAGCTAATGAGCGCCCCGTTATTGAAAAAGCAATTGTTAACTCTTTTGCTATGCAAAGCAAGGAAGTAACTGTAGGCGACTATGAAAAATTTGTTGCTAATACGGCGTATAAAACAGAAGCAGAAATCAATAAAGGCTGCGCATATTATTTAAATGGTGAGCCAGTATGGGAAGCAGCTTTAAACTGGCGCAATCCTGGCTTTGAACAGGGCAGTGACTTTCCAGCTGTATGCTTAACTTACAACGATGCAAAAGCATATGCTGACTGGTTATCGGGCCAGACAGGGCAGCAGTTTCGTTTACCTAGCGAAGTTGAGTGGGAATATGCAGCTCGTGCAGGCACAGAAACTGAGTACCCTTGGGGTAACGAAATTGGTAAAAACTTAGCTAACTGTGGTTGGTGTGGTAGTGAATGGTCAAACAAGCGTGCAGCACCGGTTGGGTCTTTTTCTCCAAATGCGTTTGGACTTTACGATACGGTAGGTAACGTGTGGGAATGGACCGTTAAAAAATCAGGTGAATCGGATGTGGCAGTAAGAGGCGGAGCATGGAACTTTGCACCAAGCCTTGCACGCGTATCAACACGACTAATATTAGCGCCTGATTTTAGATCAAACTACATTGGTTTTCGCTTAGTTCGCGAGAGATAAATTTTACAAGGAAGCATAGCTTCCTTTTTTAACAAATTCACAAAGGCGCTGCACTTTATATTGCTCATCAAAATAAGCATGTTAAAGTGAGGCAGCTAATATAAGAACGTATTTCAAAGGTCATCCAGCCTCATGTTTAAAAAACTCCGTGGTATTTTTTCTAACGATCTATCGATCGACTTGGGTACAGCCAATACCCTAATTTATGTAAAAGAAGAGGGTATTGTTCTAAACGAACCTTCAGTTGTTGCTATCCGTCAAGAGCGTGCTGGTGGCCCTAAAAGTGTTGCTTCGGTAGGTACCGAAGCAAAACAGATGCTAGGTCGTACGCCGGGTAATATTAAAGCAATCCGCCCAATGAAAGACGGCGTAATTGCTGACTTTTATGTAACAGAAAAAATGTTACAACACTTCATCAAGCAAGTGCATAACAATAACTTTATGCGCCCAAGTCCACGCGTACTTATTTGTGTACCATGTGGTGCAACGCAAGTAGAAAAACGCGCAATCCGCGAATCGGCAATGGGCGCTGGCGCCCGAGAAGTTTACCTAATTGAAGAGCCAATGGCTGCGGCAATTGGTGCAGGTTTACCGGTATCAGAAGCAACAGGCTCTATGGTTGTTGATATTGGTGGTGGTACAACTGAAGTTGCTATTATTTCACTAAATGGTGTGGTTTACTCATCATCAGTGCGTATTGGTGGCGATAAGTTTGACGAAGCTATTATTAACTATGTGCGTCGTAACTTTGGTAGCTTAATTGGTGAAGCAACCGCCGAAAACATTAAGCACCAAATTGGTTCTGCGTTTAAAACAGATGAGCCAATTGAGATCGAAGTACGTGGCCGTAACCTAGCTGAAGGTGTTCCACGTTCATTTACACTTAACTCACATGAAATCTTAGAAGCGCTTCAAGAGCCTCTAATGGGGATTGTTAGTGCAGTAATGGTTGCCCTAGAGCAATCGCCACCAGAGCTTGCATCAGATATTTCTGCGCACGGTATGGTACTGACTGGCGGTGGTGCACTATTAAAAGATTTAGATCGCTTATTAATGGAAGAAACAGGCATTCCTGTTGTTGTTGCTGACGATCCACTAACGTGTGTAGCACGTGGCGGCGGTAAGGCATTAGAAATGATTGATGTTCACGGTGGTGACGTTTTTAGTTACGACTAATGAAATTAATGTTTGGGCGCACTGTCTCTTTGCAACTGCGACTTTTTGTCGCAGTGCTTTTGAGTATCGTACTCATAGCTGGAGATAGGTACACAGAAGGTGGAACCGTTGTGCGCACCAGTTTAAATACACTGGTTAGCCCGCTTATTTATGTTGCAAACTTACCTTATGAGTTATTTAGCATTGGCGCTAAAAGCTTACACACGCGAGACCAACTCCTTACTGAAAACGAAGCACTGAAAAAAAAGCAAATGTTACAAAGTGAGCAGCTGCAACAGTACCAATTTTTAGCCAGAGAAAACCAAAAGTTGCGTGCGTTACTTGGCTCATCGGCAAAACAATCTAATCGTAAAATTATTGCACAAGTATTATCGGTTCACTCAAACCCATATAGCCATCAAGTCGTTATTAACCGTGGTACTACAGACGGCATAAGCGAAGGGCAAGCTGTAATAGACGAAATGGGGGTGGTAGGGCAGCTTACTAAAGTAGGTTCCACTACGTCGCGCGTATTATTGATGACCGATACAACTCATGCAACACCTGTTCGCATACTTAGGAATGATGTACGAACCGTCGTTGAAGGCATTGGTAAAATTAATATAGTTAAGCTTTCGCATGTGCCTCATAGTTTAGATGTGCGAATAGGTGATGTATTAGTGACTTCTGGGTTAGGTGGTACATTTCCTGAAGGGTATCCTGTGGCGATAGTCACAGAAATTAACCGCGACGAAGGCCGTCCATTTGCACAAGTATTTGCAGAGCCAATCGCGTTGCTCGACCGAATTCGCTTACTTGTAATTCTATGGCGCAGCCAGCAGGAGCAAATAAACGATGATTAACCGTTATTCATTGTTAATTGCGCTAAGCATATTTTTTGCTTTAATTATGGCGCTAATGCCGCTGCCATTTTCGTTTGAACCATTTAGGCCGGATTGGGTCTTATTAGTACTTATGTATTGGTCATTGGCCGTGCCACATCGGTTAAATATTGGTACTGCTTGGGTCGTAGGTTTACTCATTGATTTAGCGTCAGGCTCACCTTTAGGTGTTAACTCGCTGACATTTTCGGTATGCATATTTATTACCGCAAGTAACTTCCAAAAAATTCGTAACTTCTCGCTTTGGCAGCAAAGTTTGTTAATTGGCTTGTTTTTAACGCTTTATCATTTAATGCAGTTTTGGCTAAATCATTTTTTGCTTGGTGTTTACTTTAACCCACAATATTTATGGCCGGTATTTACTGGCATGGTAAGTTGGTTTTGGGTGTTTTTATTACTTCGTAAGTACCGCAGACATTTTAGGATCAGATAATGAATACTGCCGTATATCTGGCATCAGCTTCTCCTCGTCGTAAAGAGTTATTGGCTCAACTTGGTATCGAATTTTCGCAATTTAGTGTTGATGCGGACGAGAGCCAATTTCCTAATGAACTTCCTCATGCCTATGTAGAGCGCTTAGCGAGGCTAAAAGCTTGCTCAGGTGTCAAGCTTGGTTACACAGACCGGCCAGTACTAGGTAGTGACACAGTAGTTGTTATTGATAATGAATCCTTGTGTAAACCACGCGATGAAGCCGATTTTACGCATACACTTAAACGCTTGTCCGGAAACACTCACCAGGTACTAACCGCTATTGCTTTTGCGACTGAAGATAAAGTGCTTAGCCAAGTTATCAGTACTGATGTGACATTTAAAAAACTGAGCGATGAAGAGATTAAAGCCTACTGGCAAAGTGGTGAGCCACAAGATAAAGCGGGTGGATATGGTATTCAGGGGCTAGGTGGTCGCTTTGTTACACATATTTCGGGTAGCTATTTTAGTGTTGTCGGCTTACCTTTATATGAGACTGAACAATTATTACACGCATTTTTAAGAGGGTAGCATGAGTACAGAATTACTGATCAACGTAACACCGAGTGAAAGTCGTGTTGCCCTAATCGAAAACGGTGTGCTTCAAGAGATTCAGTTAGAACGAATTGGTAACCTAGGTATTGTTGGCAATATTTATCTAGGAAAAATAAGCCGTGTTTTACCTGGAATGCAGGCCGCTTTTGTTGATATTGGCTTAGAGAAAGCCGCATTCTTACATGCATCTGACATAGTAAATAGTGCCTCCATTGTTGAAGGTGTTGACGATGTACCAATAAAGAAAGTGCAAGATATACGAGAGTTAGTGCGCCAAGGTCAATTTATTATGGTGCAAGTGGTTAAAGATCCATTAGGCACGAAAGGCGCGAGACTCACTACCGACATCACTATTCCGTCTCGCTACTTAGTATTTATGCCAGACGCAACGCATGTTGGTGTAAGCCAACGGATAGAAACTGAAGAAGAGCGATCTCGCCTTAAAAAAATTGTTGCTGAATATGGCGATGAAAATGGCAGTTTTATAGTACGTACCGCGGCTGAAGGTGCAAGCGAAGCAGAGTTAAGACATGATGCTGGTTTTTTAAGAAAATTATGGGAAAAAATAACCGCACGTCGTAAAAAAACTAACAAAGCAACCATATTGCATGAAGACCTAACACTTGCCTTTAGAACACTGCGTGATTACGTAGGTGAAGACATGGAGCGTATTCGTGTTGATTCAAAGCTTACCTACCAAGAGCTAAAAATATTTACCGAAGAATTTGTACCGCAACTTTCACAAGTACTCGAGTACTATCCGGGTGAGCGCCCTATATTCGACTTATTCGATGTAGAAAACGAAGTGCAAAAAGCGCTGCATCGCAAAGTCACGTTAAAGTCAGGCGGGTACATTATTATTGATCAAACAGAAGCGATGACTACGGTTGACGTAAACACCGGTGCGTTTGTCGGCCATCGTAATTTAGAAGAGACTATTTTTAACACTAATGTCGAGGCAACGTCTGCCATTGCGCGCCAGTTAAGGCTTCGTAATTTAGGTGGAATAATTATTATCGACTTTATCGATATGGTCAGCGAAGAGCATAAAAGCCGTGTATTACACTCGCTTGAATCGGCGCTTGCTAAAGATCGTACTAAAACAAATATTAATGGTTTGTCGGCGCTTGGGTTAGTTGAAATGACCCGAAAACGCACCAGAGAGAGCTTAGAGCATATTTTATGTGATGTATGCCCGGCATGTTCAGGGCGAGGCTCACAAAAAACAGTCGAAACGGTATGCTACGAAATATTACGTGAAATTGTTCGCGTAAACCGCGCCTACGCAGCCGATAAATTTATGGTTTATGCAGCACCAGCAGTAAGTGAAGCCTTACTTAATGATGAATACCACAACTTGGCGGAACTTGAGCTATTTATAGGTAAGCAAGTACACATACAAACAGAAAGCTTATACAGCCAAGAGCAGTTTGATGTGGTAATGATGTAATGAAAGCAAAAGCGGTCTGTTTTTTTTGTTTTAGAAAGTTATGGCAAACCTGCGCCATAATTTTGGTATTACTGGCTGTTATTGTTTCAATATTAAAGTACACACTCCCTTACGCAAATGATTACAAAGGCGATATAGAAACCTACCTAGACGAAAAGTTTGCTATTAGTTTATCTATTGGCGCTATTTCAGCTAGCTGGCAGGGAAATGGCCCTGCTCTTGTGCTTGAAGACTTATCATTTAAAGATAATGAAACTGCACCTATTTCGCTAACCATTGCAAAAACCAGCCTAGAGCTTAACTTATGGGAAAGTATAAAAACCCTGCAATTAAAGTCTAACTACTTTGTTATAAATGGCTTTCATACCACGGTGAACGTGGCAGACCTGTTTGAAAGCGGTAACCAAGATGATGTTTCGTTTGAGCAAAAAGAGCTTATAGAAGGGCTGTTTTTAGGTAATACCGGTCATTTTGCAATAGAAAACTCCAGTATTAATTTTGTGTTAGACGATAACAAAGAGCGTAAACTCCTGCTTGAAAATATCATTTGGCAAAATGAAGAGTCTCAACATTTAGGTAGCGGAACATTAGCTTTACCAGGCATCACAGTAGGCACCTTTGATGCACGCATTGCTCTCAAAGGTGAAAGCTTAGAAGAAGTTGCTGGCAATATGTATGTCCAAGCCAATAAGGTAGATGTGTCTAATTGGTTGGCGCAATATATAAATACTGAAAAACAACAATTAACTAGCGATATCAATTTACAAGCTTGGCTAAAAATTGAAAAAGGCCTAATTGACGATATAAAAATGCAGTGGCTACCTAGTTCTGTTACTTGGTTTAATGAATCTCAAAGCCAGCAAGTTAGTTTAAGTGAAGGTGGCTTTCATCTTTATCCCGAACAAGGTAATTGGTTTTTAAAAAGCACTGGTTTAGCGTTTAATAACAATAATACGACATGGCCAAGCTTAGAGTTTGAGGCTCAACTTGGTGAAAATAATCAAATTTGGTTAAATCAAATAGATATAGCGCTACTGGCTAATTTGGCAGCGCTGACAAATTTTGACTCTCTCGACCCGTTTTTAAAACGCAAACCAAGTGGCCAAATACAGCAGGCGTACGTTAATTATGAGAGTAACCAGAATTGGCAAGTATGGTTTAACGCCAATAACATAGGCTGGCAAGAGCTTAATTCAGTGCCAGCTGCGCAAGGTTTACGCGTAAGCGGTTTATTAAACCAAGATAAAGGCCGTATCAGCTTATTTGGCGAAAACGGCACTTTAATAACTGGCGATAGTTTTAGTGACAATATTAATTATAACCAGCTCAATATAGAATTAGACCTCGCAAAGCAAAATAATAACTGGCGTATTAGCAGTGATAATATTTGGTTTGATAACAATGAGATAACGCTAGCCGCAGAAATGCAACTGAGCTTTGGTGATACACCGCGTCTTGATTTATACGCAGAGGCATTTGCAGAGGATGCCAGTATTGCCGGTCATTATTTTCCGTTAAAAGCGATGAGCCCAGAATTAGTTAGCTACCTAAACGGGGCTATAAAAGGCGGTGAAATATCAAAAGCGCAGGTTCTATTTGCAGGGCCGTTATCAGGATTTCCATTTAAAGATGGCTCAGGGCAATTTGATGTACTTGCTCAAATTGACAATGCCACGTACCAGTTCGACCCGCAGTGGCCAGCAGTAACAGATGCAAAGGTAAAGCTACATTTTGCTAATGAACGAATGGACATTTACAGCCAACAAGGCTCTTTGGTTAATTTAGATGTGGGTAATAGCGTTAAAGTTAGCATTAATGATTTAATGAATGCCGATGAGCTTGTGGTACAAATAGATAAAAAAGCACCGATGGAAAACCTGCACACCTTTTTTAAAGCCACGCCGATTGCGAGCCCGCTAGCTGATATTTTTGAGGTCATACAAGGCCAAGGTGAAGCCGATGCCAGCATTAAGTTACTGGTAGGTTCAAAGTTTGAAGGTGGTGCCAGTGTTAGCGGCACTGTCGAGCTAGATGATTTACCCGTATTTATTGCCACACCCGGTATTGCGTTAAATAACTTAACCGGCGTGCTTAACTTTAAAAACGATAATATTGAACTTAAAAATGCCACCGCTACATGGCTTGGGATGCCGCTTGCAATTAATTACAACAGCCAAAGTGAAGCGAGTGACTACAAAGCAAACATAGATATTAATGCACAACTTGATGCCAATACCTTAATTGATAGCGGGCAAGGTATTTTAAAAGGGTCACTAGAAGGACAAAGTGCAGTTGATATTGGACTTGTGCTTAATTTTACCGAGCAAGGGTTTAATTACCGTGCACAGGTTAAATCTGACCTTGTTGGATTAACAAGTAAATTGCCAACACCATACAATAAAGCTGAGACACAACCGTGGGTTCTTGATGCGGTTGTTCAAGGCGATGACATTTCAAACCTTATAACTGCACAGGTAAATAAGCGGTTTTATTTTAATGCAATATTAGAAAATGGAAAATCGCAATTTAGTAATGCGCATTTTGTTATAGGTAAGCAAGATTTAGGGCTAAATTCACAAGACTTAAGCGTTACAATAAACCTAGAGCAAACCGAACTTGTACCTTGGGTTGATCTTATTGATCAAATCATTAGTGCGGCCCAAAACGAGGATGACCCTGAATCACAAGGCATCATGCCACCACTTAATGAAGTAGTCGCCAATATTGGCATGCTCGATATTAGTAGTATGGTGTTTAATGACTTTGAAATGCGCCTAGCCCCTGAGCAAAGCAATGTGTATTTAAAATTAAATGCCAAAGAATTACGTGCAGGTGTATTTATTCCTACCTCGCAGCGCAGCCAACCCATTCGATTTAATGCTGATTACTTACGCGTAAATTTTGCAGAGCAAATTGAAGCGCCCATCACTGAGGCTGCAAAAGCAGACCCTGACACCGATTTAACGTGGCTGACGAACTTACCGGCTATAGAGTTTGAATGTGCAGATTGTAAAATTACCAACTACCAATTAGATAAAGTAAGCGCCTCGTTACTTGGTGACGGCAAACGTTTGGTTATTTCTGAGTTGGTTGTTGATAAAGGCGATCATATTTTGCGCACGAAAGGGCAATGGAAAGATGGCACCACACAGTTAAGCGGTGAAGTTAAAAGTGATGATATAGGTGCGTTGTTTGATGAGTTTGATATTACCACGGCTATAAAAGGCTCTAAGGCCACTATAAATTACAATCTTGCTTGGCAAGCCCCACCTTACTCATTTGATGTTCCGAGCCTCAGTGGTGAAATTGATTGGGATTTAGGAGAAGGGCACCTAACAGAAATTAGTGATGGTGGCGCACGGGTTTTTTCGTTGTTGAGCTTAGATTCGTTGGTTCGAAAACTAAAACTTGATTTTAGAGACGTATTTTCAAAAGGTTTTTTCTACAACAGCATGCAAGGTTCTATGCAGTTAGAGAACGGTATCGCTTATACAAAAGACACTAAGATGGATGGCGTTCCGGCTGATTTAACTATCAAAGGGTATGCAAATTTAAATACGCTTGATATCAACTACGATCTCGCTGTTGCGCCGCAGGTTACCTCAAGTATTCCGGTTATTGTGGCGTGGATGGTAAACCCAGTAACAGGGCTAGCAGCATTGGCACTAGATAAAGTAATACACTCTGCGCGCGTAATTTCTGAAATTAACTTTAAAGTGACTGGCACCATGAGTGAGCCTGTTGTTCAGGAGCTAGATAGGAAAAGCCGTGAAGTTACCTTACCACAAGCGGCGCAAAACCAGCCCCAAGCATCAGTCGATTTAAAACTTAAAGATGCTGAAGTAACCGCAACTAATGACTAATTTAGCGAAGCCTAACAACCACAATATATTTGCTTTGCAAATGTGCTCTGGTCTAAATGCTGACGACAATATTGCAAAACTTAAAAAAGCATTAAACACACTTCCCGCAACACGGCCATTGCTTGTATGTCTCCCTGAGGCCTTTTTGGTGTTTAGCAAAAGTGGTCACGACACGCTGTTAATAGCTAAACATATTGAGCAATACAAACGTCAAATAAGCCAGTTGTGTAAACACCATAATATTTGGTTAAGCGCAGGGACAATTCCTGAGCCTTACAACAATACTAAATATTATGCCGCCTCACATTTATATAATAATCAGGGTGAGTGCGTTGCAACGTATAATAAAATACACCTATTTGATGTAAACGTAGATGATAAAACGGGGAGTTACCGCGAATCCGATTTTACCCAAGCTGGTAGCGATGTGGTTGTGGTTGAATCCCCCTTTGGTAAACTAGGTCTAACAATATGTTATGATCTGCGTTTTAGTGGCTTATTTACTGCGCTTGTGCGTAAAGGCGCAGAGGTTATTTTGGTACCAAGTGCATTTACAATGGTTACAGGCCAAGTACATTGGCAGGCATTATTAGCGGCGCGAGCAATAGAAACCCAGTGTTATGTCGTTGCTGCAGCCCAATATGGCGCACATGAAAATGGCCGACAAACGTATGGTCACAGTATTATTATTTCACCCTGGGGTAACACTTTAAGTAATTTACCCAGCGGTACAGGTTTTATTAGCGCTAACGCTGATTTAGAGCAGTTAAAAAAAATTAGACGAGATATGCCTGTGCAGTCTCATCAACGATTTAGAGAGCATTTATTATGAATTCGGTTGAACAGCATTTATTACACGACAGCCAGCTAAATAGAGAAGAGCTCGAAAAAACGCTCGCCTACATACATCAGCACAAAGTAGATTACGCCGATTTATACTTTCAATCGAGTCATCACGAGTCGTGGGTACTTGAAGATGGCTTAGTAAAAGAAGGCTCTTACAATGTAGAACGCGGAGTTGGCGTACGTGCAGTAAGCGGCGAAAAAACGGGCTTTTCATATTCAGATGCTATCAACTTAGAAGCGCTTAACAAAGCGGCTACAGCAGCTCGCAGCATTGCCGATGCAGGCGAAGATAAAACGATTAAAGTATTTAGCGATGTATCAGCAAAAGTGCAATTTGCACCGCATCAGCCAATTTCAAGTATGAGCGATAGCGATAAAGTTAGTTTATTACGCGAGCTTGAAAACTACATTCGAGAACTCGCCCCCGATGCAGAGCAAGTAATTAGCTCTATGTCAGCAGTATACGAAGAAGTACTAATTGCGGCCAGTGACGGTACATTTGCTACCGATATTCGCCCGCTTATTCGTTTAAACTGTTCAGTATTGCTTGAAAAAAACGGCCGTCGTGAGCGCGGTGGCGCAGGTGGCGGTGCTCGTTTAGATTACGGCTATTTTAAAGAGCTAGTAAATGGTAAACCACGTTGGATGGAGTTTGCACAAGAAGCTGTACGCCAAGCTAAAGTCAACCTAGAAGCCATTGACGCGCCAGCTGGCACTATGGAAGTGGTATTAGGAAATGGTTGGCCAGGTGTACTTTTACATGAAGCCGTAGGCCATGGACTTGAAGGTGACTTTAACCGCAAAGGTGCATCTGCATTTAGCGGTAAAGTTGGGCAAAAAGTAGCGTCTGAACTATGTACAGTGGTTGATGATGGTACAATGGCCGATCGCCGAGGGTCGCTTAACGTAGATGACGAAGGCACACCTGCTGCATATAACGTGCTTATCGAAAACGGTATTTTAAAAGGCTACATGCAGGATAAGCTAAACGCACGTTTAATGGGGGTTAACCCAACCGGTAATGCGCGTCGTGAGTCGTATGCGCATTTACCTATGCCACGCATGACAAATACCTATATGTTAGGTGGCGAGCACAGCCAAGCCGATATTATCAGCAGCGTTAAAAAAGGGGTGTTTGCACCTAACTTTGGTGGCGGGCAGGTTGATATTACCTCGGGTAAGTTTGTATTTAGTGCATCAGAAGCGTACTTAATTGAAAACGGTAAAATTACTCAGCCGATTAAAGGCGCAACACTTATTGGTAATGGCCCAGAAGTAATGCAGCAAATATCGATGGTTGGTAACGACTTAGCACTTGATAAAGGCGTTGGTGTTTGTGGTAAAGATGGTCAAAGCGTACCGGTAGGCGTTGGTCAGCCTAGCCTTAAAATTGATCAGCTAACGGTCGGTGGAACAGCTTAAAGGCCCAACCGATAAAGTTTAGGCGCGAAACCCTTCGCGCCTAGTCGCTCTATGAGCTAGTTGCTTGGTTATTTACTTCGCTTAACGCAATTTTATGCTTCATTTCCTCTTCATACCATAGCGCCATAAAACACTCAGTGAGTTTATGCTCTATGTCCAGTGCCTGCTCTGTTGGGCAAAATAGCGTAAAGCGCGCTCTAAACTCACCCAATTCGGTTGTTCCAAAATGTATTTCTGGTGCAGGGCCCGATATTTTTGCATCTAGTTTTCGCTCAATAATCGAGTTATAACGAGTGGCGAGCTCTTCAAACTCCTCACAATACATTTTAGCTTTCACCGAGAGCGTGTCGTAAATTGGGTAAGGGTTAAAGCTCTCTTTTCGAACAATAGAAAAGCTATGTGTTGCAAAGCGTTTTACATAATTTAGATTTTTAATTGGGCTGGTGATGAGTTTATTATTAGGTATGTAAATCGTTTTTCTTGAAAATTGATAAGTGTGCATGTCTATTTCATGCATGGTTGTTTTTATCCAGTCTGTTTCTGCTACTTCACCGTAATATTCACCGACTTGCACCCAGTCGCCTACTCTAAATGGGCGTGTAGTGACTAAGTAAAAAAAGCCAATAACACATTGAATAAACTCACGAGTGGCTAAAACAATGGCAACTGCAAAGGCCGCGATAGATAACGCAAAATTTTGAATTTCAGTCGACCACACAAACAACAGCGACAACACCAACACAAAATTAATAAAATGCTTAATGTTATGCGCAATGTAGCGAATATCTTTGTCTTTTTTTTCTGCGCGGTTCCTCGCTAATTTATCAACAAGTACTTTTAAACCAAATGCAATGCCTAGCATAACAATTGAAACAAGAAACGGGTGTAGCAATATATCAGTAATCATAATATCCAGTTGTAGGTATGTTGATAAACACACGCTAGTATATTGAGTTATTTAGCTAATAAGCAAATTTAACCTTAATAAAAAAGCCCCTTAGCACGTATGTGTAAGGGGCTTAACGTTGTTAAATTAATAAATAACCTGAACTCTGATTAAGTGATTTTTTATCCAGAATTTAGGTTAAATAGCTTAGCGCATAGTCACAAACTCTTCAGAGCCCGTTGGGTGAAGTGCAACAACAGCGTCAAAGTCAGCTTTAGTTGCGCCCATTTTCATCGCTACGGCAAAACCCTGAATCATTTCATCAACGGCAAAACCAAGGCCATGTAAGCCAATTACTTTTTCGTCTTCCCCTGCGCAAACTAGCATCATGTTGCATGCTTGACGGTGCTGAGTTACCGCTGTGTACATAGCAGCAAAGCTTGATTTATACACTTTTACGTTTTCTGCGCCGTACTGAGAAATCGCTTCTTGCTCGGTTAAACCAATGGTGCCGATAGGCGGATGACTAAATACGACTGTTGGTACTAGGCTGTAATCCATTTTTAAATCATCAGGGAGTGCTTTATTAAATAAGCGCTCAGATAGGGTACGGCCTGCTTTAACTGCAACAGGAGTAAGCTCAATACCGCCTTCAATAATATCACCCACTGCATAAACGTTTTTAGCAGTCGTATTTTGGTACTCATCTACTTTCACATAACCGCTTTCATTTACTTCTACACCGGCTGCTGCAAGGTTTATCTTGTCTGTTGTAGGTGTGCGGCCAATGGCCCAAATAACCTGATCAACATTTTGGCTGTAACCGTTTTCAAAATGAATAGTTAAACTGCCGTCACTTTCTTTGATTACTTCTTTAGGGGAGCATTCAGTATGAAGAGTCGGACCTTCTTTAGCCATAATATCGACGAGCGTGTCAATTATGTAGGGGTCAAATGTACGCAGAGGCTTACTTTTACGAACGAATAAATGTGTTTCTGTGCCCAAGCTATGTAATACACCTGCAATTTCTACGGCAATGTAACCAGCACCAATTACGGCTACGCGTTTAGGTTGTTCGTTAAGCTCAAAAAAGCCATTTGAATCAATACCATGCTCAGCGCCCGGAATGTTTGGAATAGTAGGGCGCCCACCTACAGCCACTAAAATATGATCGGCGGTGTAGTGTTCACCATTTACTTCTACTGTTTTGCTGTCAATAAAGGTAGCAAAGCCTTTAATAACGGTGACGCCATTACTTGCTAAACCGTTGTCGTACCCTTTATGAATTCGGCCAATATAGGCTTCACGACTTTCTACTAGTTTGCTCCAATTAAAGTCTTTTACCTCAACGTTAAAACCGTAATCGGGTGCATATAAGTTAATTGCTTCGGCTACTTGTGCGCCGTGCCACATAACCTTTTTAGGCACACAGCCTACGTTTACACAGGTACCACCCATGTGTTTTGCTTCAATAAGTGCCACTTTAGCACCGCGCATTGCAGCTCTGTTTGCAGAAGCAATACCACCGCTGCCACCGCCAATTGCAATATAATCAAAGTGTTGTGTCATTTTAAGTCCTTAGGCGTTGAGTTTTATGCGCATAAGCATAACATTAAGTTTTAAAAATAAAGAGTGTTTAGATGACCTATGTTGAGTAAAAAAACATTCAGATTTACAGCCTTATCGATATAAAGCGATACGTTAAGTCAGTACCAAACAGAATATCTGCAGTACGTAACCGGGCTCGCTTTAGATTGCATTACCTGTAGGCATTTCATTATTACCGAGCCTAAAAGTAGTTATTAATGGCTTTCGAATAGCCAGATTCATAAAAAGTATGTTGTTTTTTAACTTTTAGACCCAATCTAAAAATGAAATGCATTAACGCAAAGAGAGTATTTATGAGCAACCCACTAATTGGCCTTGAAGGCTTACCACCATTTTCTAAAATTAAGCCTGAATTTGTAGTACCGGCACTTAAAGACGGAATAGCAAATTGTCGAAAAGCCATCGATGACGTACTCGCTAAAAAGTCTTACACGTGGGATGACTTAGTGTTACCACTTGAAGAGGCCGACGATAAACTATCGCGACTATTTTCGCCTGTTTCTCATTTAAATTCTGTTATGAATAACGACGAACTGCGTGAAGCATACGAGCAGTGTTTACCGCTTATTTCTGAGTACTCTACGTTTGTCGGTCAGCATCAAGGTTTATACGAAGCGTATAATGCCTTGTACAACAGTGACGAATTTAAAACGCTGACTACAGCACAACAAAAATCAATTACCAACGCGCTGCGCGATTTTAAATTGTCGGGCATTGCATTAGCGCCGAAGCAGCAAAAACGCTACGGTGAAATAAGCGCGCGTTTATCAGAGCTTGCTTCTAAGTTTGGTAACAATGTAATGGATGCGACTTTAGCGTGGCACAAGCACATTACTGATGAAGCCGATTTAGCCGGACTCCCCGAGTCTGCACTTGCGCTTGCTGCTGACACCGCCAAAAGTAAAGATCTAGACGGTTGGGTATTTACACTTGATTTCCCATCTTACTTGCCAATTATGACTTACGCTGATAACCGTGAACTTCGTAAAGAAACCTACACCGCATTTAGCACACGCGCATCGGATCAAGGCCCAAATGCGGGTGAGTTTGATAACTCAGACATAATGAAAGAAGCACTTGCACTTCGCCATGAACTTGCGCAGTTATTAGGGTTTAAAAGCTACGCTGAAAAATCATTAGCAACAAAAATGGCTGAAACACCAGAGCAAGTGTTTTCGTTCTTAGAAGACCTAGCGGCTAAATCAAAACCACAAGCAGAGCAAGAAGTGGCAGAGCTAAAAGCGTACGCTGAGCAAAAACATGGTATTTCTGAATTAGAAGCATGGGATTTTGGCTACTATGGCGAAAAACTAAAACAAGAAAAATACGCAATATCAGATGAAGTACTACGCCCATATTTCCCAGCAAATAAAGTATTAAGTGGCTTGTTTGAAACAGTTAACCGCTTATTTGGCATTAGCGTAAACGAAGTAACCGACTTTGATACGTACCATAAAGATGTACGCTTTTTTGAAATTGTTGATAGCAATAACACGCTACGAGGGCGTTTTTACTTAGATCTTTACGCACGCGATCGCAAACGCGGTGGCGCGTGGATGGACGATTGTATGGGTCGTAAGGTACGCGCTAATGGCGAGTTACAAACCCCTGTAGCTTATTTAGTATGTAACTTTAATAAAGCAGTAGGTGATAAACCAGCTTTGTTTACCCATAATGAAGTAACGACTTTATTCCATGAGTTTGGCCACGGTATTCACCATATGCTGACTCAAGTTGATGCTGCTCCCGTAGCAGGTATTAATGGCGTAGCTTGGGATGCCGTAGAGCTACCAAGTCAGTTTTTAGAAAACTGGTGTTACGAGGAAGAAGCGCTGAGCTTTATTTCGGGCCATTTTGAAACCGGCGAGCCATTACCAAAAGAATTGCTTGATAAGTTATTGGCCGCTAAAAACTATAACTCAGGCATGCAAATGCTGCGTCAAATTGAGTTTTCGTTATTTGATTTTAAAATTCATAACGATTATGTCGCGGGCGAGCCGTGTCAAATCCAAGCTGTATTAAACGATGTGCGCAGTCGTACATCCGTTGTTCACGCCCCAGAGTTTAATCGTTTTCAGCACGGGTTTAGCCATATTTTTGCAGGTGGCTACAGTGCCGGTTATTACTCGTATAAATGGGCTGAAGTATTATCGGCCGATGCTTACTCTAAGTTTGAGGAGGAAGGAATTTTTAACCCACAAACAGGGCAAGCCTTCATGCAGCATATTTTAGAAAAGGGCGGCAGTGAAGAGCCTATGGAGTTATTTAAAAACTTTCGAGGCCGTGAGCCACGCGTTGATGCGCTACTTCGCCATAGTGGCATAGCAGCTTAAAAATATGTCATTTATTAAATGTAACAAAAGCGCCTAAACGGCGCTTTTTTATTGTTTTTAGATAATAGGCTATAAACGTTAGTAATTTCAGCACGCCGTACTATGCTCTAAGCATGCTCAACTAAACGGATTTGTGTATGGAAAAGTTAGTACTTACCATTGATGACGATAAATTAACCCACCTCATTATTGAAGAGTCTCTAGCTGGGTTTTGTAAACTTCTTCATGCTAAAGAGGGCGAGGAGGGGCTAAGGTTAATAAACGAACATAAACCCGATATTATCCTTCTCGACATAGAAATGCCGGGTAAGTCGGGTTATCAAGTCTGCCAAGAAATAAAACAAAATGCCGATACGAAAGATATTCCGGTTATGTTTCTCTCATCAAAAGAAGCGCTTATCGACCGAGTAAAAGGCTACAGTGTTGGTGCTTCTGACTACATAATGAAACCGTTTAATGCACAGGAGCTAATGGCACGTATCAAAATACTGTATGCGTATCGCCAACAATGCGTCAAACTCGAAAGCGATATAAATAAAGCCAATAAAACTGCCGCAATGGCGATGACCGAGTCGGGAGATATGGGTCGAATTATGCGCTATGTTGGCCAAAGTTATCATGCCAACAGTTTAGAAATTTTGAGCGAGTACTTTTTGGGTTTTTTTACCCTCTTCAATTTGGATGTGGTGGTTGTATTTTGGTGCCAGCATAAAAGTGAATTTTACAGCTTGAAAGGCGGCGTATGCCCACTAGAGCAGGAGTTATTGGAGCAACACAAAGACGCACAGCGGTTTGTTGATATAGGTAACAGCACTATTATCAACTACCCAAAGCTATCGTTACTGGTTAAGAATATGCCGGTCGATGACACCGAAAAGTATGGGCGTTATAAAGATTTATTCCCTCATATTTTAGAGGTCACCAATGAAAAGGTCGTTACTATGGAAAGAAACGAAAAAAATTACCAGCAAGCTGAACAAATTAGCACGGCACTGGAAGATATAATAAGCCAGTTTAATGCTCAAAATATCACGCAAAGTAATGTAGCAGAGCAGTTTTGTGCACAACTAGAGGCATTAAATACAGCTATTGAGCTTCAAAAGAATAATTTAAACCCCGCCGATATTGATTCATGTATATCGCAGCTCGAACATACTATGCAGTTACTGGTGTCTGCCAACAGCGATTTAGCGTTTATAAAATATCAGTTTGAGCAAGTAACACAAAGCCGCAGTGAGTTTTTACAGAGTTTACGCCATAAAGTTGAAGACATTGAGCCTGCAATTAACCAAGACCCTGACATAGAGCTATTTTAGTGCGCTTAAGCTCGCTGGTTGATATACTCTGGCGGTATTTTATCGTCGGAGTGTATTGTGGTTATTCAGTGTGCCTTTAAAGAGTGTCGCCCGTATTTAAATGAATTAGAAACGCGTTTTGGTTTAGTAAATTGGCAACAAAATAGCCAAGGTTTTAGCCTGCACTATGACGATACAGGACTGAGTTTATTTAAAACTGATGAACCTAAATTAGGTGCCATTAACGTTGATTTTGTTACCGGGGCAGCCGCTCACAGACGAAAATTTGGTGGCGGTAAAGGGCAAGCTATAGCCAAAGCGGTTGGCCTTAATAAAGGGGCAACGCCTGTGGTACTTGATGCAACCGCAGGTTTGGGGCGTGATGGCTTTGTATTGGCGTCACTCGGGTGCAAGGTTATTTTACATGAACGTCACCCTGTAGTTGCTGCACTGCTGGCTGATGGTTTAAATAGAGCTTACAGCGACACAGAAATTGGCCCTTGGATGAAAGACAATATGAGCCTAGTCTTTGGCTCAAGCCACACGTTACTAGCCCAATGTGAAAGCATGCCCGATGTGGTGTATTTAGATCCTATGTTTCCACACCGCGAAAAGTCAGCCTTAGTAAAAAAAGAAATGCGAGTGTTTCAAGAGTTAGTAGGCGCAGATACCGACGCCGATGATTTACTTGAATTTGCCTACCCACTTGCTAGCAAGCGAGTGGTGGTTAAGCGCCCCGATTACGCCCCGTTTTTAAATGACAAAACCCCCAGTATGCAAATTAAAACTAAAAAGAACCGTTTTGATGTGTATGTAAAAGCGGCCATGGTTTGAAGGCCCTTTTACGTATGCGATCGGCTTTAAGGATCTAGGATCTTTTTAAGCTTTTATGTTAGAATTCGCGCAATTTTTTGGCATTAGTAAGAAGCACAGCAATGATCTTAGACGATATTCGCGTTGTTTTAGTTAACACATCACACTCAGGTAATATAGGCTCGGCGGCTCGCGCCATGAAAACAATGGGTTTATCAAAACTCTATTTAGTTGATCCCGCTTGTGAAATTGACAGCCATGCAAGTGCGTTATCTGCAGGTGCTAGCGATGTGTTAGGTAATGCAGTAATTGTTGAAAAGCTTGAAGACGCCATTGCTGATTGTGCATTAACTATTGGTACAAGCGCACGTTCACGCACGCTTTCATGGCCGATGGTTGAGCCTCGCGAGTGTGGTGAAAAGCTGGTGGCTGAAGCCGAGAATGGCCCTGTGGCATTAGTGTTTGGTCGTGAAAACAGTGGCTTAACTAACGAAGAGCTTCAGCTGTGTAACTACCATGTATGTATTCCCGCTAACCCAGAATATAGCTCGCTAAATCTTGCTATGGCTGTGCAAACATTGTCTTACGAAACACGTATGGCATTTTTGAATAAGCAACCCAAACAAGAAGCGCAAGACGACACGGTTTACCCAAACTCTAAACAAACAGAGTTGTTTTACGAACACCTTGAGGAGACCTTGTATAACACAGGCTTCATCATCAAACAGCATCCAGGCATTGTAATGACAAAGCTTCGCCGTTTATTTAACCGTGCTCGCCCAGAAGAGGCAGAGATGAATATTTTGCGCGGTATTCTTACCTCTATAAATAAATCGATTCCTAAGTAAGGTATAGCAATTAGTTATATAAACGGGTGTTTAAATAACTGCCTAATACTTGACTAAATTACTCAGGTAATTACAATGGTGTCAATACTTGACCAAACAGGTCAAGTATTAAAAATTTGTTAACTACATTCATTTTAAGCGATATGTTTTTAAATCAAATTTTTATCAAGTGATAATACTTGACTAATTTACTCTGGTAATTAAAATTTGCACTCTTTGTGCAGGGGGCGTTATGAAATTAACATCAAAAGGACGATATGCCGTTACAGCGATGCTTGATGTTGCGCTGCATACAGGTGTTGGTCCTGTCGCCCTTGCTGATATTTCACAGCGACAAGAAATTTCTTTGTCATACCTTGAACAATTATTTGCTCGGCTGCGTAAAAATGGCTTGGTAAGTTCGGTTCGAGGTCCTGGTGGCGGCTATTTACTAGGGCGAGAAGCCGATGTTATTTCTGTTGGTGATATTATTACCGCAGTTGACGAATCGGTTGATGCAACACGTTGCCAAGGTGCCAACACTGGCTGCCAAAGTGGTATGCGCTGCTTAACCCATAATTTGTGGTCAGATTTAAGCGCACGCATAGAAGAATTTTTGAATAATATTACCCTTGCTGAATTGGTGGAAAAATCAGATGTGAAAGAAATCGCATCACGCCAAGATAACAGTATCAATAATGCAATTAAGCAGTTGGAAAACATTCAAGTAAGCTGTCAACTTTAAGGTTGACCTGCAGCGGAGAGAGAAATGAAGTTACCGATTTATTTAGATTACGCAGCAACCACGCCTGTTGATGAGCGTGTTGCTAAAGAAATGATGCAATGCCTCACAATGGACGGTAAATTTGGTAACCCTGCATCACGTTCACACCGTTTTGGTTGGCAAGCAGAAGAAGCTGTTGACCAAGCACGTACAGATATTGCTGATTTAGTAAATGCAGACCCACGTGAAATCGTTTTCACCTCGGGTGCAACTGAATCAAACAACCTTGCTATCAAAGGTGCAGCACAGTTTTACAAAAAGAAAGGTAAGCACATTATTACCGCTAAAACTGAGCACAAAGCAGTCATCGACACATGTCGTGAATTAGAACGTCAAGGTTTTGAAGTAACTTATATGGACGTTGAAGAAAACGGCCTGCTTGATCTGCAAAAGCTAGCAGACACAATGCGTGACGACACCGTACTTGTCAGCATCATGCACGTAAACAATGAGTTAGGTGTAATTCAAGACATCGCAACTATTGGCGAAATGTGTCGCGAACGTAAAATTATGTTCCACGTAGATGCAGCGCAAAGCGCGGGTAAAGTACTTATTGACGTACAACAACTTAAAGTTGATTTTATGTCGTTCTCTGCGCACAAAGCGTATGGCCCTAAAGGTGTAGGTGCGCTTTACGTTCGTCGTAAACCTCGCGCTCGTTTAGAAGCGCAAATGCACGGTGGCGGCCATGAGCGTGGTATGCGTTCTGGCACACTGGCAACGCACCAGTTGGTGGGCATGGGGACTGCATTTAGAATCGCAAAAGAAGATTTTGAAAAAGATTTTGCACACATCAGCGCATTACGTAAACGCCTAATTGACGGCATTATGGCTGATATGGACGAAGTATACTTTAACGGCACACAAGACCAGTCAGTACCGGGTATTGTAAACATCAGCTTTAACTTTGTTGAAGGTGAATCGTTACTTATGGCAGTAAAAGACATTGCGGTATCGTCAGGTTCAGCCTGTACATCTGCAAGCTTAGAGCCTTCTTATGTTTTACGTGCACTTGGCCGTAACGACGAATTAGCACACAGCTCAATTCGTTTCAGTATTGGTCGTTTTACTACCGAAGAAGAGATTGATTACACCGTTGAATTAATGAAAAACTCTATCGGTCGCCTACGTGAAATGTCTCCACTTTGGGAGATGCATCAAGAAGGTATTGATTTAGATTCAGTTGAATGGGCTCACCACTAATAATTAGTGATGTAAGCACATACCCTAGCAGGTAATGAGGATAGAATTATGGCGTACAGTGATAAAGTAATCGACCACGTAGAAAACCCACGTAACGTAGGTGCTCTGGACAAAAACGATCCGTCAGTGGCAACGGGTATGGTAGGCGCACCAGCATGTGGTGACGTAATGAAATTGCAAATTAAAGTATCGTCTGAAGGCGTTATTGAAGATGCGAAATTCAAAACCTATGGTTGTGGTAGCGCAATTGCTTCTTCTTCACTTGTAACAGAGTGGGTTAAAGGTAAAACACTAGACGAAGCAGCAACAATCAAAAACACTGATATCAGTGCTGAGCTAGAATTACCACCAGTGAAAATTCACTGTTCAATTTTAGCCGAAGATGCAATTCAAGCAGCAATTGCAGACTACAAAAGCAAACAAGCGAAGTAAGAAGAGAAACTCATGGCAGTGACATTGACAGATGCGGCAGCAAACCGCGTACAATCATTTTTAGCAAACCGCGGCAAAGGGTTAGGTCTGCGCGTTGGCATTAAAACGACGGGCTGTTCAGGTCTTGCTTATGTACTTGAGTTTGTTGACGAGTTAAACGAAGACGATGAAACGTTTGCAGCTAAAGGCGTAACTATAATAGTTGACGCAAAAAGCTTAGTTTACATTGACGGCACAGAGCTCGACTACACAAAAGAAGGTTTAAATGAAGGGTTTAAATTTAATAACCCAAACCAAGCTGACGAGTGTGGTTGTGGCGAAAGCTTTACCGTTTAATTGCTACGTGTAATTGTTTTTTGAAGCCCTGCAACTGTAGGGCTTTGTTATTTCTGAATATTACTGGTTGAATCTATGCGTTACTTTGAATTATTTGCAGTGCCCGTTGATTATAATATTGATTTAGCAACGATTAATAAAAATTACCTAGAATTACAGCGTGCTGTTCACCCCGACCGCCATGCCAATGCAAGCAGCCGAGATAAGTTAATGTCGGTGCAAAGTGCTGCTGAAATTAACGATGCCTTGCAAACACTTAAGCATCCAGTTAAACGTGCTGAGTATATGTTAAGCGAGCTAGGTGTTGATATTCGCGCTGAGCAACAAACGCTGCAAGATCCTATGTTCTTAATGCAACAAATGGAATTACGCGAAGAGCTCGAAGAGCTTGCATCAGCAAACGACCCGGATGCGGCCATTGCTAATTTTGAAAAACAAATAAAACAACTTAACGAGCAATACAGTGCACAGCTTGCAGAGCAGTTAGCAAGTAACGACGAGCAACAGTATCAACTAGCGGCTGATAATATTCGTAAACTGAAGTTTGTTTATAAATTACGTGACGAACTAGAACGCATTGAAGACAGTTTATTTGACGATTAATTACTTGCTGTAAAGCGAGCAAAACGAGTTTAAAGAGCATTATGGCATTATTGCAAATTGCTGAGCCGGGGCAAAGCGCGGCACCACACGAACATAAACTAGCCATAGGTATTGACCTTGGCACGACTAATTCATTAGTGGCTACTGTACAAAGCGGCGAAGCGCGCACCTTAACGGATGAATTAGGGGCTGCGATGCTACCGTCGGTTGTTCGTTATCAAGCCGGTGGTATTACTGTGGGTTCAGAAGCAGCTCAAGCTGCAACACAAGACCCTGCTAATACGCTTATTTCAGTAAAGCGCTTTTTAGGTAAAACACAAGCTGAAATAGAGCAAAGCTACGGTCAATTACCGTATGAATTTTGTGAAGATAATGGCTCGCTTGCAATTCAAACCGAGGCCGGAAAAATCAGCCCAGTAAAAGCGTCAAGCCATATCTTAGCCGCTCTAAAAGCGCGTGCAGAACAAAGTTTTGGTAATCAAGAAATTTTAGGGGCTGTTATCACCGTTCCTGCGTATTTTGATGATGCTCAGCGTCAAAGTACCAAAGATGCAGCAGAACTTGCTGGTATTAACGTATTGCGTTTGTTAAACGAGCCTACAGCAGCTGCTGTTGCCTATGGCTTAGACTCGGGCCAAGAAGGGATCATAGCAGTTTACGACTTAGGCGGTGGTACATTTGATATTTCTGTTCTTCGTCTACACCAAGGTGTTTTTGAAGTCATGGCAACGGGTGGCGACTCAAGCTTAGGGGGGGACGACTTTGATTCACTATTGGTTGATTACTTTAAGCAGCAAACGGGTGTATCGGCGTTATCACCTTCGATTTTACGTTTATTTATTAATAAAGCAAAAGCCTGTAAAGAAGCGTTAAGCCAGTACGCAAAAGTAAATGTAGGGCTTGAGTTTGACGGACAAAACCACACGGTAGAAGTAACGCGCGAAACATTTGACGAAATGGCTATGCCACTAGTTAAAAAAACGCTGCGTTCGTGTCGTCGTGCTGTAAAAGATGCTGGCATTGAAAACGAAGAAGTTTTACAAGTTATTATGGTCGGCGGGTCAACGCGTATGCCACTGGTACGTAGCCAAGTACATAGCTTTTTTGATAAAGAACCGCTAACCTCAATCGACCCAGATCGGGTTGTTGCATTGGGTGCAGCACTGCAAGCAGACGTACTCATTGGCAATAAGCCAGACTCAGACATGTTATTGCTAGATGTACTGCCACTGTCGCTTGGACTTGAAACCATGGGCGGTTTGGTTGAAAAAATTATACCGCGTAACACGACTATTCCGGTAGCGCGCGCTCAAGAATTTACAACGTTTAAAGATGGCCAAACGGCAATGTCTTTGCATGTATTACAAGGTGAGCGTGAGTTGGTTGACGATTGTCGTTCACTTGCTAAATTTAGCTTAAAAGGTATTCCACCAATGGCAGCCGGTGCTGCACATATTAGAGTCACCTTTAAAGTTGATGCTGATGGCTTATTAAGTGTTTCAGCTATGGAAAAATCAACGGGTGTGCAAGCCGAAATTCAGGTTAAACCGTCGTTTGGTTTATCTGATGATCAGGTAGCTAACATGTTAAAAGAGTCGATGAGCAACGCAAAAGACGACATGCAAGCACGTATGTTAAAAGAACAACAAGTTGAAGCGCTTCGTGTTATTGAAGCACTAAATGCTTCGTTAGATGCCGATGGCGCATTACTTGACGACACACAACTTACAAATTTAAGAGCTGAAATTGCAGAGCTGGTAAAAGTGCGCGAAAATGCACAACAACCTAGCGAAATTAAAGCGGCTATCGAGAAAGTAGATAACGCCAGTAGTGAATTTGCATCGCGCAGAATGGATGCATCAATTAAAAAAGCCCTAACGGGTCAGTCAGTAGACAACATTTAAGAGAGATTAGAATGCCACAAATTGTTTTTCTTCCACATCCTGAATTGTGTCCTGACGGCGCTGCAATTGAAGCTCCAGAGGGTCAAACAGTACTCGACGCGGCGCTTAAAAATGGCATAAGTATTCCACATGCATGTGAAAAGTCGTGTGCGTGTACTACGTGCCATTTAGTTATTCGTGAAGGGTTTGATTCACTTGACGAAAGTGACGACCTAGAAGATGACATGCTAGACAAAGCGTGGGGCTTAGAGCCTGAGTCGCGCCTTGGTTGCCAAGCAATTATTAGAGATGAGGACTTAGTGGTTGAAATACCTAAGTACAATCTCAATATCGTTAATGAAGAGCACTAGTTTTTAATTAACGATATATTATATTGGAAGCCGCTGTTTGATACAGCGGCTTTTTTATTTTGAGCAAGTGATTATCTTAGCAATAGGTGCTTGCGCTTCATACAGGCTCAAGCTCTACGTCGATAGTGACGTTTTACTCTACGTATTAATGTGAACACATAGCTTGCTATCGCGACGCCTACAGCGCAATTTTAATTAAACGGTAATATGGAGGTGTATTTTGAGTGATCTTATTTTTTCTGACTCATTTATTAACGGCGAATTTTATAAAACTGATACGCGCTTTAACGTTGACGACCCCGCGACCGAAAAAAGTATTGTAGAAGTAAGCGATATAGACGAGCAAGGCATAAAAAATGCCATAACAGCAGCGCAAGGCGCTTTTGTAAAATTAAAAGCCACCAATGCCAGTGATCGGAGCGAAACCCTGATGCGTTGGTATGATCTAGTGATAAAGCACAAACAAACGCTAGCTACACTAATGACCAAAGAACAAGGTAAGCCGCTTAAAGAATCGCTTGGGGAAATAGATTACGGCGCAGGCTTTATAAAGTGGTTTGCTGAAGAAGCCAAGCGAAGTTATGGCGATGTGATCCCACCTACCGACAATAACCACCGTTTAACCAGTTTTAAGCAGCCTGTAGGCGTTGTAGCAGGTATTACACCATGGAACTTCCCTGTTGCAATGGTAACGCGTAAAGTGGCGCCAGCATATGCTGCAGGCTGTAGTTTTATATTAAAGCCTTCTGAACATACGCCGCTATGCGCGATTGCATTAGCATACCTAGCCGACCAAGCTGGTTTTGTTAAAGGTGCATTTAATGTACTCGTATCGCAAGACGCTAAAACAGTGGGTAAAATACTCACCGACTCACACATTGTCCGCAAGTTTACTTTTACTGGCTCTACAGGTGTTGGTAGCCAATTACTTAAGCAATGTGCCGACACGGTTAAGCGTACCTCAATGGAATTAGGCGGCAATGCGCCGTTTATCATTTTTGATAATGCGGATCTGGATGATGCGATTGACGGGCTTATGGCGGCTAAATTTAGAAACAGCGGCCAAGCATGTGTAGCCGCAAACCGCATTTTTATTCAGCGCAGTATTTTAGATGAAGTGCTGAGTAAAATTACGCCTAAAGTAGCCTCATTAAAAGTAGCCAATGGGTTTGAAGAGGACGTAGATATTGGCCCCCTTATTTACCCAAAAGCGAAAGAGAAAGTGCAGCAGCTTGTGCAAGATGCACTTGATAAAGGCGCAGACCTAATAGGGGATAACAGCAGCTTAGGCGGCAGCTTTCAAAACCCGCTCATTGTTACTAACGTAACGACTGAAATGGATATATACCACGAAGAAGTATTTGGCCCTGTGCTAACGGTCATCCCTTTTGATGAAGAAGCAGAAGTGCTTGCGCTTGCTAACGACGTACCCTATGGTTTAGCCGCTTATTTTTATAGCCAAGATTTAAAACAAATTTACCGCATTAGCGAAGGGCTTGAATTTGGCATGATAGGCGTAAATGAAGGGGTAATATCAAACCCCGTTGCTCCGTTTGGTGGAGTAAAACAGTCTGGCTTAGGGCGTGAAGGGGGGCATCAAGGGCTAGATGAATACCTAGAAGAAAAGTACGTGTGTATTAAAATTTAATCGCAAGTCGCGATATAACACTCATGTTCATGGAGTGCGTTAACGTTTTTTTATTACAAAAATATGGCGAAACTATGAACTTTTCTTTTTGCTATTGATACAGCAAGGACTAAGTGCTACCTTTGCCACATATTTTTTGTTAATAAAACAACACTAAAAACCAAATAAAAAGTAAAAGGATTTCTATAAGTAGAAATAACCCCGTGTGTAAATGCCACCGTAAGGTGGCATTTTTTTGTTCTGCGTCGTTAATTTTTGTGGGGCATTAACGGATTGGTTTATATCCAGGTAGGTTATTCAGATCTACGTCATCAAGTTGTTCAGGGTTTGCATATTCAATAATGTAATTTTTGTACACGCCTGATTCGACAAATACAGCAAAAATATCAGGATCTAGGTGGTTTTTTTCAACCATAGTACCGAGTATAAATAAGCACTCGCTCACTGGCTTCGCTTTTTTATAAGGTCTATCTACCGCTGAAAGAGCTTCAAATATATCTGTAATTGCCATTAATCGTGCAGGCACCGACATTTGCTCTTTGGTTAGACCCCTTGGGTAACCTGTACCATCGAGTTTTTCATGATGCCCCAATGCATACTCAGACACTTTACTTAAGTGTTTAGGGAAGGGCAGGGCGTCTAAAATATTTTTGGTTACATCCATATGACGCTTCATGACATCATGCTGGCCAGCTGTGAGCGTTCCTCTTCGTATTGATAGGTTTTCAACTTCATCATCATTGAGCAGTGGTGTGCGTATATCGTTTATCACTAAATGATAGTGTTGTGCAATGCGTTCTATTTGGGCAAGTTCTTTATCGCCTAAAAACTCCCCACCCACATTAATGCGTTGTAATAAGGCGCGGTCCAGTGCAACCTGCTTAAGCTCGGTATCGAGCAGTCGTTCGAGTTGCTGCACCTCTACAGGCTTACCATTTTTCATTGCTGAGATTATTTGTTCTTGGTAATTAATTTTTAAATCTCGGCTAATGATCTCAAATTTGGCATCTATATAGTTAATACGATCAAAAATGGTTTCTAATTTAGTCGCTTTTTCCATGATGTGATCGGGGGTGGCGATTTTTCCGCAGTCATGTAACCAGCCTGCTATATCTAATTGGTGACGGTCTGAGTCACTCATAGAAAATGACGCTAATGGCCCCTTGCTTATTTCATTTACCGCATCGGCCAGCATTAACGTTAATGCGGGTACACGCTTACAGTGCCCACCGGTATGGGGAGACTTTTCATCGATAGCCATTGCAATGGTTTCAGCAAAAGTAGAAAACAACTCTTCCATCTCTTTAATCAGCGATGAGTTAGTTAATGCAATAGCCCCTAATGAAGCAAACGAGCGTATTAGCGTGACGAGCTCTTCACTAAAGGGAATGATATTATTGTTGCTATCTTTTACGTTTATAAGCTGTATCACACCTAAAATATCATCTTGATGATCTTTTAAAGGAATAGTTAGCATTGATTGCGTGCGATAACCCGTGCGGGCATCCATTTCACGCGCAGCGCTCATGTCAAAAGGCAGTGCAGCGTAAACATCAGGAATATTAATTACTTTGCCTGAATTAACTGCATGGGCAACGATTGCTCGTTGGTTTGGTTTGCCATCGATATATAAGTCAATGTTGGGAAAGCTAACAAAACGATCTGAACCACCCCCCAAGTATAAGTTAAGTGATTTATTGATCACGGTTTCAAACTTAAGCTGATCATCTTCTGTAATCGAATATATACTGCCTGCATCTGAGTTAGCGATAGACATAACAACTTGTAAAATTTCGTCTAACAGCAGTTGTGGCTCTTTTTCGGTAGTAAGGCGAATACTAATATCGATAAAGTGCTGAAGGTTTGTTCTGTCTTTAATGTGCTGAGGCATATTTTTGCTACTTTTTTGTATGTACGAAGGCACCATTCCAATCCTTAGCGAGTGTTTGTATATCTGTACTTTGTATTCGTTCAATATAAATACGGTAAACGTCTGCGTTTAATACAGCGTTACTTTCTAATTGCTTAAATAAGCTAAGCGCACTTTCCCATTCTTTATTATGAAAAAGCGTGATGGCTTTTAGCGAGTTATCTATTTCGTTAAGCTGTATTTTGCTTAGTTTATTCGTATAATTTATGGGTTCATATAGTGCGACTGAAGTTGTTTTTCCAACCACCTGCACTTTATCAATGAGCCTAAAAGAGATCCCCGAGCATGCCTGCATTGTATCTTCGGTAACCAGAATAGCGACACCATAAAACTTGGTCAAGCTTTCGACTCTTGCCCCTAAGTTAACAGCATCCCCCAATACGGTATACGCTTTACGGTACATTGAACCCATGTCACCCACATTCATATCACCAGAGCTTAAGCCGACTCCAATACTGATTGCGGGAAGGTTTTGCTTTGCAAACAGTGTGTTTATTTCTGCTAGGCCTTCAGTCATTGCTAGAGCCGCCTCAACGCCATGTTGAGCGTGGTCTTTATCTAGTAATGGCGCATTCCAAAATGCCATGACCATATCGCCAACGTATTTGTCTATTGTGCCAGTGTTATCAAATATGATTTTAGTAATAGCGCTCAGGTATTGATTTAAATATTCGCTTAATTGGTGAGCCGACATGCTTTCAGATAATGATGTAAAACCTCTTATATCGGCGAATAAAACAGTCATGTTTCTGCGTTCGCTATTTTGAACTAAATTACCGCCTTGTTCTATAAGCTGATTTATACGTTCTGGTGGTACATATTGGTCAAACATTGTTTTTATTTTTTTGCTGTGTTTCATTTCAGCAATAGAGCCAACAATAATGTAATAGCTAGCTAAAAGTGTGGTGAGTAATAAGGTCATAAATAAAGGAAGGTTGACTTTTTGTGCCGACCACATGTAAAAATTTATAGCGACGTTAACACTTGCAACAATAATTGAGAATGCCAAAATAAAGCGTGCGGTTTTACCAATGCTAAAAAACGACAGGGCAAGGCCAGTAATAATAATAATGACCAAACTGGCGCCTAGTGACCAACTAGGTTTTGAAGGAAGTAGCTGCGGGTTCATTAACCCTTCAAATATATTGGCATGAACTTCAACTCCTGGATATTGCAAGCCTACGGGGGTAGATCGTAAGTCAGCCAACCCCACAGCAGAAGTGCCAATAAACGCGACGCTTCCCTCTAGCTCTTTTAAACCAACTTTTTGTGTTAGCACATCGGTTGCTGAGTAATATGCAAAGCTGCGAGCTCCGCCTTTATAAGGAATAAGTATTTGTCCGTATTCATCGGTTTGAATCCATTTATTGTGAAACTTAACGCCTTCAAATAGGGTTATACCATTTGATGTAGTTGAGCGTGTTTCTATTGTGTTGGCTAATGTATACAAACGGGCGGCTTCAAGCGCTAAAGAAGGGTAAAGGGTGTTACCTACACGGTTAACCAATGCTGCTTTTCGTATAAAGCCATCTTCATCACTATGTGCATTAATAAAACCATGGCCCGCAGCAACACTTTGTAACTTAGCAATATTTATAATAGCGCCAGGGTAATCATTAATTTGTGAGTTTGTGTGTTCACCTTCTTGCCAAATTACGCTGCTTTTAGCTGGCGCATTATGTTCACTTAATTCATCGTTAATCAATAAAAACCCCAAGGTAATATCGTTTTTTTCCAGCGCTTTAGCTAATTTTGTATCGGCATCTACTTGTTGTTTTATTGTCGAAAGCGGGCTCGCATACTTTGCCGAAAAGTCAGGGAGTTCATCCATAATTTTAGTAACAGGGTTTACTTCAGGCTCCGAGAAAAATATATCGAAGGCGATAACAATGACACCAGCGTCAGTTAATTTAGTGACAAGATCAGCCACTTTAGAGCGACTCCAAGGGAAGCGCCCCTGTTCTTGCATGCTTTTTTCATCAATATCGATGATTACTACAGATTCATTCACTTTTCTTGGTGTGTCTGCGAGGGTGAGTTGTAAGCGTGAATCGTAAATAATCCCCTCAACTCGGTTGAGAAGTTTAGCTACTGCACCTGTCGAAAAAAATTCGATAGATGCTATGAGTAATGTGATCAATACACCAATATAAAAATGCTTCGATGTTATTTTTTTTAATAGGTTAATAGTCAAAGCTCCTAGCGCGTTTAAAATTCAAAAACGCGCCCCTCTTTACCACATTCAATACACACATCGTTGCCGTAGCTTGCTTGTAAATAACTTTCTATTTCGGTAAGTTGCTCATCGGTTCTTGAGGGATCGTGACTGATTATCACCATGTTTTTGACTTTCGCTTTTATTGCAAGTTGAGCAACTTGGTCAATAGTACTGTGGCCCCAGCCATGTTTTAATGGTAAGTCAGCATCAATAAGTTGAGCGTCATGTATAAGTAAATCGGCCCCTTCTATAAATGCTGCCCACTCGCTAATACTGGTTGTAGTTTGGTGAGGTGGGTTAAGCTCGTTGTCGGTCACATATGCCACCTTCGCGCCATCAGCAAATAAGCAATAAGCAGTTCCGCCGCCAGGGTGATTTAGCGGTGCCGTGGAGATAGAAAAACCATTAAGGTTAAATTGCGATTGTGCCGAAAGCTCAGTATTGAGCGTAATATTTGATGGTAAGTCTTGATGACGAACAGGAAAATAAGAGCCACTCATTTGTTCTACAATAGCGTGTTGAGTGTTTTTATCGTCAACATTACCTGCAACAATTGTTATATCGCGATTTGCTTGATAAATAGGTTTAAAAAAAGGAAAGCCCTGAATATGATCCCAATGATTGTGAGTGAGCAAAATATAGATAGGGCTTTGCTGCTCGAGTAAATAATCTCCAAGTTTTGCTATTCCAGTGCCCGAGTCTAATATCAGTGCACTGCCATTATTTTTTGTCACATAAGTACACGATGTATTCCCACCATATAGATGGGTATCACTTCCGGGTGTAGGCATTGAGCCTCTTACCCCAAATAATTCGACTTTCATTTATGGCTCAACTCCATCGGGATAAAAATCAAACTTAGATACACTGATATTATTTGAGTTACCATTATCGCAAGTGCTACTTAAGGCTATTTGCGTGTCAGTTTGTAGAATTAACGAGGTAAAAACGAGTGAATTTGTACAAAGGTTAGTTTGGTAATAACCAATTCCACCAGTACCAAATGCGCTATCAAGCTCGCCATTTGTAGTAATTCGTGCAATTACGCCCTGGTTGTTACTAGTACCGACTAATATAAGTTTATCAGTGCTATCTAGCTTGGCACCTTTAATTAAAGTATTGCCGGTTGCAGCTAAACTATATTGGCCAACGCCATTGTCAGCAAAGCTTGTATCTAATGAGCCCGACGAAAGCAAGCGTATAACATTCGCTTTATCAGGTGTACTGACTAAATTTGCAACTAAATAGATTGCGCCAGATGAGTCGGTTATTACACTGGCTACTTTATTGTTGGTGTTAGGCGTATCGGTACCTGAATATCTAAACAACTCATTGCCGGTTAAGTTAAGTTTGAGCGCAATCAATGCTGAATCAGCACCTGTTACTAATTTACCAGCAATAAAAATTTCATTGTTGTTAATGTGAATTTTAGAAAAATCCTCATCCGTTAACCCTAATAAAACGCCTTCAGTGCCAAAGCTTGTAGCGAGTACCCCTTGCGCTGTAAGCATCATTGCAAATGACTGTGTGTTCCCAGATTGCGTTGCAGTACCCACTGCAACAATATTGCTACTATTGGTTATTGCTATATCTGATAATGTAAGTGCTTCGGTATTTTCAATGTTGGTTACATAGATGCCGTCGGTTGCAAATGTTGTATCGAGGGAGCCGTCTTGGTCCACTTTGGCTACAAAACCTTGCGAGCCATTGGTGGTTTTTTTAGTACCAGCAAGTAATAAGTTGCCATTGTTTAATTCAGCTAACGCAACGTGTTGCGAGTTTAACTCAATGGTAATTTCTTTGTGGCCCGTTTCACTAAAGCCTGTGTCTATTGCACCTGTGCTGGTAAAACGTGTTAATACTAACTTTATTACACCGTTTGTTTCGGCTGTTGAGGCAAGCATATATTTACCTGCTTGAGCGCCATTACTAAGTTGTATCAGTTTCATTGATTTATCGTTTGACGCTTCGGTTATTTCATCAACTGTTAAATAACCTGTGCTATTGAAATTAGTAAACAATGCGGCTTGATCGGTTATTGCTCCAATAAATGGTTTAGCGTTGGTGTCGTCATCAATGCCGGCTACCCATAAAGTATCATTAGAGTCGATAGACGTTGTGTTTACAATTTGTTTAGCATTTATATCCGAAAGAATGCTAACTCCAGACTCACCGTAAGTATCATCAAGTAAACCGGTTGAACTAATTACGCGAGCTGTAAATACGTGTTCTGCATTAGGAACACCCGTTGTGCCCGAGAGCATTATTTCATTTTTAATTGGCTCGTATTGGATACCCGTTACTTGATCGCCTCCATTACCCGCGCCGTTGTTGCCATCAATGTCATAAATAGCAATTCCATCGGTGTCAAAACTTGTCACTAGCTCGCCATTTTTATCAATGGCTAACACAACAGCTTCTTTTTCACCTGTTTGGCTTGTCATATAGCCACCTGCAAAAGCTGTAAAATTAGAATCAGCTAAACCACCAATGGCAAATAACTCATCGTCTTTATCATTACCAGATAAATCAATAGTAAGAGACGCACCACCGTTAAAGTCATTATCGTTATTACCATTCGATTTTAAATAACGCAAAAGTGAGTTTTTAGTACCATCAGCATCGGTAACGCTACCCACAACTAAATAGTCTGATTTTTCAAAGTTTTTAACTGCGTAACCTTCATCATCGCGATTAGCACCACTTACATCAACGATGGTGGGTGTGGAGTTTTCAAATGACAAGTCGTCGGTTTTATAATGTATCCATAGGCTATCGGTTTGAGTACCATCAAAGTGCTTGCCTACAGCAAGTAATTTATTACCGTCAATTTCAAGGTCATTGATAACCGTGGTACTGTTAAGCGTTGTACATTTTATACCCGTGTTACTTTCCCCGTCATCATCTGAGCCGGTTCTTAATGTCCCTGCAAGATCCATTTTAAGTACACACGCTTCATTATTACTGCCATCAAAACTTGAATAGGCAATAAATAAATCGGTGCCGTCGGAAATAATGGCGGTGGCTTCTTCATCTTGCTCTAAATCAAGTATTTTGGTGCCTGTGCTATTAAATGCGGTATTTGCATCGCCGTTATTTGTGTACGAAACAATAAGAATGTCTTTGTCTGCATTATTGGTAAAGCCCACAAAATATAAGTTGTTGTTAAGCGCTATGCTGTCGTTAAATTGCCCACCTGAAAATACGCTGCCTAGATCGAGCTGCCCCGTAATAGGGCGACCAAATGATGCATCTTCAACAGGGATTAGCGGCTCGACAACATCAATTATATTAACCGTGATATTAACCGCAGTCGTTTCATTAGGTGTGCCGTTATCTGTTACTTGAATATTTAATATGTATTGAGTTTTGGTTTCATAATCAAAAGGGGTTTCGCCATTCACACTTAAAATGCCAGATGATGCATTTATGTTAAATAAAGCAAAATCACCGCCGGCTAATGCATAGGTTAAATCTTGATTTTCAATGTCGGTAGCAACAATGGTTCCAACTGTGTCGGAATCAGTTGCATCTTCATTAATACTAAAGCTTTGCTCAGCTACCACCGGAGCATCGTTTATTGGGTTGATAGTAATCGCTAATGTGCTGTTAGCCGTTCCACCGTTATTATCGCTCGCAGTGTAAGTCACCGTTGCAACGCCGTTTGCATTAGTTGCAGGCGTGTATTGAATTTGGTTATTTACAATAGTTGCCGTGCCTACATCTGTACTCGCGCTACTTATTACTAAGCTGTCGCCATCCACATCTGAATCGTTAGCGAGTACATCAATAGTAATAGGCGCCGCATCTTCATCCATAGTTGCGGTATCGGCAGTGGCAACGGGAGCATCGTTTATTGGGTTGATAGCAATCGCTAATGTGCTGTTAGCCGTTCCACCGTTATTATCGCTCGCAGTATAAGTCACCGTTGCAACGCCGTTTGCATTAGCCGCTGGCGTGTATTGAATTTGGTTATTTACAATAGTTGCCGTGCCTACATCAACGCTCGCGTTACTGATTACTAAGCTATCGCCATCCACGTCTGAATCGTTAGCGAGTACATCAATAGTAATGGGCGCCGCATCTTCATCCATAGTTGCGGTATCAGCGGTTGCAACGGGTGCATCGTTGATTGGGTTGATAGTAATTGCTACAGTGCTGCTAGCCGTTCCACCGTTATTATCGCTCGCAGTGTAAGTCACCATTGCAACGCCGTTTGCATTAGCTGCAGGCGCGTACTGAATTTGGTTATTTACAACACTTACAGCACCCACATCGGCAGTGGCGTTACTGATTACTAAGCTATCGCCATCCACATCTGAATCATTAGCGAGTACATCAATAGTAATGGGCGCCGCATCTTCATCCATGGTTGCGGTATCGGCAGTGGCAACAGGCGCATCGTTAATTGGGTTGATAGTAATTGCTAATGTGCTGCTAGCCGTTCCACCATTGTTATCACTTGCAGTGTAAGTTACCGTTGCAACACCATTTGTATTATCAGCAGGCGTGTATTGAACTTGGTTGTTTACAACACTTACAGCACCCACATCGGCAGTGGCGTTACTGATTACTAAGCTGTCGCCATCCACATCTGAATCATTAGCGAGTACATCAATAGTAATGGGCGCTGTATCTTCATCTATGGTTGCAGTATCAGCGGTTGCAACGGGTGCATCGTTTATTGGGTTGATAGTAATCGCTAATGTGCTGTTAGCTGTTCCACCGTTATTATCGCTCGCAGTGTAAATCACCGTTGCAACACCGTTTGCATTAGCTGCAGGCGCGTACTGAATTTGGTTGTTTACAACACTTACAGCACCCACATCGGCAGTGGCGTTACTGATTACTAAGCTGTCGCCATCCACATCTGAATCATTAGCGAGTACATCAATAGTAATGGGCGCCGCATCTTCATCCATGGTTGCGGTATCGGCAGTGGCAACGGGCGCATCGTTGATTGGTAAAATAGTAATGCTCAGTGTTGAAGTCGCATTTGCATCTTGCGCATCTTTTATTGAATAAGTCACCGTTGCTACGCCATTTGCATTAGGGGCAGGTGTGTACTGAATTTGATTTTCAACAATTAGCGCAGTGCCACTGTCGGCAGAGACCTCGCTTAATATTAAGCTGTCGCCGTCAATATCTGAATCATTGGCTAAAACGTCAATGAGCAATGCAATTGCGTCTTCATTTATGGTAGCAAGGTCAGCGTTTGCAACGGGCGCATCATTTACAGGCGTTACAATAATCGTAACACTTGCGGTACTGTCTTTCTCACCAGGAGAGCCATTTTCATACCCATCAGTAATACTGTAGGTAAGAACAGTTTGTCCAGAAAAGTTGGCCGGCGGGGTATATTCAATTTGCCCATTAACAATGCTTGCTGAGCCAAGTGTGCTATTTACATTAAATAGTGTAATGGTATCGCCGTCAGCGTCTGTATCATTTGCTAGTACATTTAGCTGTGTTGCGCTGCTATCTTCGGCTATGGTGAACTGATCATCGCTTGCCTCAGGGAAGGTGTTATTTCCACTTTCACTTAGTGTTACTTGAGCGGTTGCGGTAAGGCCCTGCTCATTTGAAATTAAATAAGAAAAGCTATCTACCCCAGAAAAATCACCATTTGGTTGATAAGTAAATGAACCATCACTATTTAAATTGAGCGTGCCGTTTTGAGGCGCTGTAACAGGTGCAGTATCAACAGTAAGGTCGCCAGTTTCTATATTAAAATCGTTGGCTAGTAGGCCACTGTCTGCTGAGACTGAAAATAGACTATTTCGAGCAAACTGATAAGCGTCATTTTGTGCAACCGGATTATCTGGCTGGCTATTTACAATGATAGTAACAGTGGCTGTGGCACTGGCGCCCTGAGAGTCAATGGCTGCATATTGAAACTGGTCTACCCCATTAAAGTTAGCATCAGGTATGTAACTAAAGCTGCCATCAATGCTAAGCAAAAGTTGCCCGTGAGCAGGTGCAACTATAAAGGTGTCGTCTACCGTAAATGTGTCACCGTTAGGATCGGTATCATTGCTAAGTACCCCACTTTCTGCAGAGATAACAAGGGTATTATCTTCGTTTACGTTATAACTATCGTTATTAGCAACGGGGGCCGAGTTAGTATTGGTGCTTACAATAAATACAGTTGCTGTAGCTTCACCGCCTTGGTTATCAATAACTTTATATTGAAAGCTGTCTTCACCTTGCATGTTTTGCTCGCCTTGGTATTCAAAGCTACCGTCAGCAAATAAAGTTAACAGCCCGCGCATTGGCTCACTAACAGGCGTTAAATCTACCGTTAGTTCATCTAAATCAACATCGCTATCGTTACCCAATAAACCAGGAGCTGAAACAGTTAATGTACCATCACTTGAAATATTATAGGTGTTGTCCAGGGCAATAGGAGCATCGTTAATGGGGCGAATTGTTATTGCGACAACGGCGGTATCGGTCCTGCCTAGCTCGTTAATAATTTGATAGCTAAATGCATCTTCACCATTAAAGTTAAACGCAGGTTGGTAAGTAAAATCACCTGATTCGGTCATAGTTACTGAGCCATGCGAAGGGGGTACTAATACTTGTGTGTTGGCAAGGAGCTGTCCGCTATACGGATTCGTATCGTTTGTTAGTACATTGCCTTGCAGGGCAGTATCTTCATCAATTTCAAATATATCGTTGTTAGCTGTAGGAGCAAAAGCAAGTTCTCCGCCTACGGGAGCTATGTTTATTAAATTAGAGAAGCCACTTTCACCACTGCCATCTACACCTGTGATAAGCACTTGGTAACTTTTGTTTATAAGCGTGCTTGGTACTGTAAATGATGAGTCTGAAATACTTAAAAATTGTTGGCCATTTTCAAGTTCGTTAATAGTATCAGGCGACACACCTGGTTGGGTGGCAATATATACGTTATAACGGTTTAGCTCATTGTTGGCTTGCCAAGCAAGGTTAATACCTTGATCTTCTCGTTGAGCTGTTACTCCTACAATTTGATGAGGCTGCCAGCTAAACGTAATTGCATCGGCAAGAACTTGGTTTTGCAGTGTATCTGTTATCCATATTTCTAAGCGTAATTCTCCGGCACTTACACCATAAATAGATGGGCTTAGCCCAATAACAGAACGCTCGTATTCATTACCACAATCAGATGAGCAAATAGGTAGGCTTTTATTAACACCTGGCAACACTAGGTTTATTTCGCTTATACCGTCGGGATCGCGGGCACTGAGTAAAAATGAAACATTACCTTGTACAGTTTCTGTTTGAGTAAAGCCAATAACAGCTTGCGAGTTTGCTATAGCTGAGCCCACAGCACCGCGACTCGCGGTATTTGCCCCCATAATCTGTATTTGTGTAGTTTGACTACTAGCTAAAACACCCGCTAAATTTACATAATTTGCCACTGCTGGTGGGTTAACTGAAGATGTAGGTGTTAGCGTTTGAGGCTGTTGCTCATCTGAGCCTCCGCAAGCACTTAGTGCAAACATCATTAAACCAAGCAAAAGGTGTTTTTTTGCGGTCATTTTAAATACTCCAAAATAAAAGCGGTCTATCCAATGTGTTTACGGCTCTAATATAAAAGAACCGCTCGCGTTTACATCTGGATTATTAATTTCATTAAGCTGAAAGTTACCAATAATGGTATCTAAGTCATTCAAAAACACCGCGTCTATATCACCTTCTGCTTTATTGTTTCCGTATGAGGCAAACGTAATAGCTAAATCTAGTTTACTCAGATTTATTAAACCACTGTACGCCGCATACCAAGTACCGCCGGCATCATTAAAGCTAATTTCGCCATCGGGAACCGTACCATTGTCAAAATCAACGGCCATGGTCATAGCAAAGTCGCTAATGCCTCCTGCACTTGAGGCCACACTAAAATCAGAAGCGTTGTAGTTAAAAATACCTTGGCGCTGAGCTATTTGGTCAACTAAAGATGCATTATCTACAGCCTGAAATTGCTGCTCAGTATATACATCTGCTGTGCTATTATCTTCTATAATGGGGTTGTTTGATGAGGCTGTTTGAGCTTGCTCTGTTTCTTCACTTTCGCTATTGGGCTCAATAGCTGCAACGGTTTGATCAAATACAGCTGCGGCACGTGTTGTTGTAAAAACATCACCATTCCCTGTTATTTGTGCAAACGAAAATGCTTCATTATCACCAAGCGACAGCACATTATTATTTGTAAGTGTTAGGTCGATTGCACCATCCCACACGGCTATATATACATCACTACCCACTAACTGGACTTCAAAGTGCGTGCCACGAATACCAATTGATCCCACAGGGGTTTTAACGTTATAAGCCCCGCCATTTTTTTTGATAACGCCAGATATAGAACGCAGGCCGCCTTTGAGTAACTCAATAGATGCAGACCCTTGTTGTGTGTTTTTATCAAACTGGTAATTGGCTATATTAAGTTCTGAATTTTCTTTTAAAGAAATTAAACCGCCATCTAACATTGAAAACTGCGCTTTACTTTGTTTGCCAGTCGTTATTCGGTCTATGCCAAAAACAGTATCACGACGCTGCAATTGACGTTGTTGGGCTGCCTCATTTGTTGCTAATACAGAGCCACGGGCCAGAATTGTTTTACCCGCTGGCTCACTTGCTTGCGCATAAAAATTTACACAAAGTAAGGCGGTAATGATAGGAAGTATGTGTTTCATAAATACCTTAAATTAAAATGAGTAAGAGGCGCTTAAATTAATGTCTAAACGGTCGTATTCGAACAAAGCAATATTGCTGCTTTTATCCTGATAGTTAGTGGTTAGTTGCAACGTAAAATCACGATTAACCAAGTAGCGAACAGTAGCCGAGAGCATAAGTAGGTTATCGGCACGTTCTTGCAAAAATAAAGGATGATCTTCTTGATAATTAATCCATTGGTAACCAGCAAGTGAAAGTAATTGCCAATTTTTGGCTAATTGAGTGTTGGCTTGGTAGTACACACTGGTGCTTTGGCGACTATTAAACTCTCCCTGAGTTAAGTCAGCGTCTTCATTTTTAACATTGACACTAAAGCGGTTAAACCAATGCTGTGTTGAATAACTTACTCCAGTATTAATCGCATAAAATGTATTATCGAGCTTGTCGTCAAACCGGTTGTTTAACTTCCCCCCACTGAGCGCTGCAAAAAGGGTAATACTGTCAGATAACTCAAAATCTGCTCCCAACGCCATTGTCGACTCTGTTCTATAAAGCTCAGAATCAAGCATTAAAGGCGTTGTTGAAGCCTGAACGTGCCAATTAACATCCCCAATTCCGTAATTATATGCAGCACTAAAATGGGCATTAACGCGGTCATATTGACTCAGTTCGGCAAATTTATACCACCCAGCATTAGCGTTTATAACCACAGTGCTTTGTTGGTTAATAGGGTAGGAGTATTTACCTGAGTAATTAAGCTTAGCGTAACTATCATCTGTGCTTTTACTTTCAGGTGATAACAAAAATTCACCAATTTCAGGAATTATAATTATATTTTCTGTAGTGCCTGCATTTACGTTGCCATCAACGCCCAACGCAAACTCAATATTTTGAGAGTAAAAATCACCGGCTCGTTTACTTTGTAAAGCTACCCTATCTAACAATGCCTGTGCAGAGGTTTTTATGGTGTTTGGCGTCATAGATGAGTCAATAAGTATTAAGGCTTGATTTTGTGCAGCAGGAAAGTTTTTTACCAACATATAAGCACGAGCTAAAAATAAACGCGCTTCATACCACTTTGGGTTGCTTTCAATGGTGCGCTCAAAAGCAAAAATAGCCTCAGCTGTATGATTTAACTTTAAAGCAGAAACGCCTAATAAAAAATCATAAGTTGGTTCGCCTAAATACTGGTTTTGTTCTTGGCTTAGCTGGTAGGCTTGATGAAACTTTTTTTCAGAGACTAATTTTTGTACATCGATTAAAAACTGGCTGTAGCTATTACTATTTTGTGCAACAGAACTAAAACTGAGGGCGGTTAAACAACTATATAGGAAAAGCTTTAGAATCGGTTTAATCATACTTAGTTATATATCTTAAAAAGCGTAGATATATTTTACAGTAAAAATAGGTTTTGAACAGAAAATAAGCGGTTTTTAATGAAAATACATAATAAATTCAATGACATTTAATTTTAAGCATAAATATTAATTAATCTAGGATAATGCAGGGCTAACAAATGGGGATAAAAGCATATTTAAAAAGAGTTTGGTGGATAGTGATTTACGGTGTAGTTTTTATTCACAGAGGGAAGTTATAAAGAAAAAATGGGGCGATTGACGGGGCTTGAACCCGCGACAACCGGAATCACAATCCGGGGCTCTACCAACTGAGCTACAACCGCCACTAAACACCTTGTTTGGTGTGGCGCGCATAATACATAAAATAATAAACCTTGTGAAGCCTTAAATTAAAAAAAATCAAATTTAACAATAAAATCCAAAAATTACTCTCGTACAGCGAAAGTTCAGTAATGCTTGTTCAAGCTATGCGCGGCTAAAAATCATAAACAACACACCATATTTATAGTATAAATTTACTAAAAAATGAGAACAAATTGTAAATTAATGTATAATGCTTCCCGGAAAAACACTAATCAAAAACATTTGGAGTAAACATGGAATCAGTACTTAATTGGCTTAATGATAACTCAGGCCTAATTTTACATTATAGTATTCAAGCAGTTGTTGCGCTGGTTATCTTTTTAATTGGTAGCAGAGTTGCTAAGTTTTGTTCTAACTTAACAGAAAAGGGCTTTTCGAAAAAACAAGTAGATAAAGCGGTTGGCTCTTTCGTAGCAAGTATTGTGTATACCCTTGTATTTGCATTAACAGTACTAATGGCGCTTTCGCAAATTGGTATTGAAACAACGTCATTCATTGCTATTTTAGGTGCAGCCGGCTTAGCGGTAGGTTTAGCGCTGCAAGGTTCACTGTCTAATTTTGCGTCGGGTGTACTAATCATTTTACTTCGTCCGTTTAAATCGGGTGATTTTGTAGAAGCCGGTGGCAAATCTGGTACAGTTAAAAAAATTGAGATTTTTTCAACTGAACTTCGCACACCAGACAACAAAGTAATTATTGTGCCAAACTCGCAAATTATGTCGGGCGCTATTACAAACGTATCGCGCGAATCAACTCGCCGTATCGATTTAGTGATTGGTGTTGGTTACGATGCTGATTTACGTCAAGCAAAAGAAGTATTAAAATCTGTACTTGATGCAGAAACACGCTTACTTACAGATCCTGCTTATACCGTAGCTGTTTCTGAACTAGGTGATTCAAGCGTTAACTTTGTAGTGCGTCCTTGGGTTAATGCTGCTGACTACTGGCCTACATATTTTTCACTAATGGAAAATATTAAAATTGCATTAGACGACGCAAATATTTCAATTCCATTTCCGCAAATGGATGTTCATTTACACAAGCAAGACTAATTTTTAGTATTAAATAGGTTATTTTTAATGAAATTAAAGCTTTTATCAGTGTTAGTTGCAGCATCTGCTGCGACTAACGCTTTCGCTGAAGATGCAGAGCAAAAAACGTGGGAAGTTACTAGTGAGCTTGGTGCTATTGTTACTAGTGGTAACACTGAAACAACAACGCTTAAAGGTGGTATTAAAGTACAGCATAACCTAGAAAGCTGGAACAACGAGTACAAGCTTGACGGAATCTACAAAGAAGATGAGGTTGACGATGCTAACGGTAACAAAGTTACTCAACGCACAAACGAAAAGTATTCAATTTCAGCCCAAGGTAACTACAAATTAAATGAAGAGCATTCTCATTTATTCATTTATGGTTCACACGTTTCAGACTACTTTGGTGCATACCGCAGTGAATCTGTAATTTCAGCGGGTTATGGCTTACGTTTATTAAATGAAAAAACCATGTGGTTAAGCGCAGAGATTGGTCCGGGTTACAAATACTTTGAATACCCAGATGACAGCACTGAAGTAGATGAAAATGGTAATCCACTTGCCGGTGAGTTTGAAGGTGAAGTGATTGCCCTTGGCAAATTAGACTACAATTGGCAAATTTCTGATAATGCGCGTTTTACGCAGCTAGTGGCTGTTGAATACGGTGATACAAACACTAAAACACGTTCAGAAACGGCATTGCTTGCTAAAATTAATGGCTCTCTACAAATGAAAGTGGCTTTTAATGTAACCAACAACTCAGACGTTGCGGATGACAAAGAAAGTACAGATACAGAGACGTCATTCACACTAGTTTACAGTTTTTAACCAAAACCATTAAATTAGTGACATTTAAATGACAAAAGGGGCGAAAGTCCCTTTTTTATTTGCCTAAGATTAATGTATTATAGCCACCTGATCTGCTTTAATTAAACAGGACACTTTAATAATGGAATATAATCCAATTATTGAGGTGTTAAATGACAAAAAGAACAAACAGAAGCTACACGGCAGAATTTAAACAAGAAGCCGTCGCATTAGTAACCGAACAAGGTTACTCAGTACCAAAGAGCGCTGCATCTTTGGGTATTACAGACAAATTACTTTATAACTGGAAAACCAAGTTTGAAGCCGAGCAATCAGGCGCTAGTTTAAATGCCGATGAGCGAGTTGAATTGCTGAGGTTGCGCAAGGAAAATAAAGAGCTAAGGATGGAAAAAGAGATATTAAAAAAGGCCAG